>JAYVCM010000211.1:0-23278 GCA_043749955.1 Limisphaerales bacterium
CCGTTCACGATGACGCCGGCAAACAGCTTGATGTCCACAGTGGCGAGCGTGACCGCGCGGCTGGTGACGCTGCCCGCCGCATTGTTCACGATGACTTTATAAGCGCCGATGTTGGCAGAGGAGACATTGGTGATGGTGAGTGAAGCGCCCGTTGCGCCGGTGATATTGGTGCCATTGAACTGCCACTGATAGCTCAAACTGCCGCCACTTGCGCCCGCAGTGAAAGTCGCCGTGCCGTTGGCTCCGACCGTGACGTTCATCGGCTGGTTAGTGATGGCCGGTTGAGTAACAACGGCAAGCAAGGTGTTCGCGGCAAGGTTTCCCGCCGTCGCAATAATCGTAGTGCTGCCGACGCTCAAGCCCGTTGCCAAGCCGTTTGTATTAATGCTCGCGATGCCTGTAGCGCTGCTGCTCCAGATTATTTCACCGGGCGGTGTGAAGACCTCGAGGGTTGTCAAGGTGCCGCCGTTGTAACCGCCGACGGCGTAAATTTTGTTGTTGAACTCGTCTGCCGCGACGCCGAGATCGTGACGGCCGGTCGGCATCAGGGCGAAGTTGGTGTTCCACGAATTCGCCGCCGGGTCATACGCGAAGACCCGTTGTTCCGGGCTTGGCCCGGCACCGATGGAAAACAACTTTCCGTTCAGAACCGTCCCACTGCCATAGCCTGTGAAGGGCATCGGCGCATTTGTGGACCAAGTGTTCAAACTGGGATCATAAACGTGCGTCGCGGTGGTTGGCCCCGAAGCATCCGATCCTCCCGCCACATACAGTTTTCCGCCGATGGCTCCAACCAAGGGGGAATAATGAGCCGTGGGCATCGAAGCCTTGGTCGTCCAAGTATTGCTGGCCGGGTCATACTCCTCGACGCGATTGAGGGCGGTGGCACCGGCAACAGTGGTCCCTCCGACTGCATAAAGTTTTCCGTTCATCGCTGCGGCACCCAAACCATAGCGCGCGCCCAAGGGCATGGGTGCCAGCGTGGTCCAAGTGTTTAACGCCGGATCGTAACGCAAAAGCGTGGCGCGGTCGCCGCTGCCGCCCGTGTCGCCACCGACCACATAAACTTTTCCGTCGAGCACGGCGGTGCCAGCATACTGACGCAAGTTAAAGCCGGTGTCGGCCGGCACGGGAGCGCCCGTCGTCCATGTGTTGAGCGTCGGGCTGTAGATTTCGAGGCGCGCCGTGGCGAAGCCGGAGATGGCGTAGAACTTTCCGCCGACAAAGGCCCCGCTCAATCCGTAACTCGCCGTGCTCATCGGGGCTTTGACCGTCCAAGAATTTCCGCTGGCAATCAGCGAGTGCGACGAACCGTCGCTGAAACTGCCGGTGGCTGTGAACTGTTGATTGCTAGTGACAACAATCGTTGGATTGACCGGAGTCAATACGAGATTCGTCAAAGCCGGTGGTAACGGCGCTGTAAAAACCTCCAAGGTCGTCGAAGCGCTGCCGCTGGCATAACCGCCGATGGCATAAATTTTGTTGTTAAAGTCATCTGACCCGACTCCGAGATCGCGGCGGCCTGTCGGCATCAAGGCGAAGTTTGTGTTCCACGAATTGGCTGCCGGGTCGTAGGCAAAGACGCGTTGTTCCGGACTTGGCCCGGCACCAATGGAAAACAGCTTCCCGTTTAGAACCACTCCATTGCCGTTCCCAGTGAAGGGCATCGGCGCATTCGTTGACCAGGTGTTCAAACTGGGATCATAAACGTGAGTGGCGGTGGTGGGTCCGGAAGTATCCGATCCGCCCGCCACATATAATTTCCCGGCGATAGCCCCGACCAGCGGGCCAAAGTGGGCCGTGGGCATCGAAGCCTTGGTCGCCCAGGTATTACTGGCCGGGTCATACTCCTCCACTCGATTAAGGGCAGTTCCACCGGCAACGGTCGTCCCCCCGACGGCATACAGTTTTCCATTCATCGCTGCGGCACCCAGACCATAGCGCGCACCCAAGGGCATGGGCGCAAGTGTAGTCCAAGTGTTCAACGCAGGATCATAACGTAAAAGCGTGGCGCGGTCGCCGCTGCCGCCCGTGTCGCCACCGACGACATAAATCTTCCCGTCGAGCACAGTGGTGCCGGCATATTGGCGCAAGTTAAAGCCGCTGTCAGCTGGCACCGGAGCGCCCGTTGTCCAAGTGTTGAGCGTCGGGCTGTAGATTTCAAGACGCGCCGTGGCGAAGCCAGAGATGGCGTAGAACTTGCCGCCGACAAATGCCCCTCCCAATCCGTAACTCGCCGTGCCCATCGGGGCTTTGTTCGTCCAAGTGCCGCTCTGGGCATAGACCGATTTAACGCTGGCAAACATCAGCACAGTGAGTGCGATAAATACCAGCCCGATGTTGAGTGTTTTTGTTTTCATTTGTTTTTATTTTGTTTTTATTTTGTTTGGTTTGCGGCGAGCGTCCCCAAAACCCATCCGCATCGCCGCGTCACTCATCATAGCGAGATGCGGGACACAAAAGGCTCAAAAATCTTTGCAAATGTTTTTGAGCCTTTTTTCTGTCTGATTCCGCTTTATCTGGTATGAAGCCTTCAACATCAATGAGCGACCACGAACAACGCGAGGAAACCCTGTTCAATGCCGCGCTCCAACTGGCCACGCCGGAAGAGCGCGCGGCGTATCTTAAGGAAGCCTGCCCGGACGATGAACCGCTCCGGCAACGTGTCGTCGCGCTGCTGCGTGCGCACGAACAGGCTGACGCGCCATTGGACAAACCGGCGGCTGGTCTGCCCGCGAGAACTTTGGTGGTGAACACGGCCATGATTCAACCAACGGAAAAAGCTGGCGACAAGATTGGCCGTTACAAACTGCTCCAGCAAATCGGTGAAGGCGGCTGCGGTGTGGTTTACATGGCCGACCAGGAGGAACCGGTGCGTCGCCGCGTCGCGCTCAAAGTCATCAAGCTGGGCATGGACACCAAACAGGTGATTGCCCGTTTTGAGGCGGAGCGGCAGGCGCTGGCGTTAATGGATCATCCCAACATCGCCAAAGTCCTTGACGCCGGCGCGACTGAGGCGGGACGGCCTTACTTTGTAATGGAACTCGTGCGTGGCATTCGCATCACCGATTACTGCGACCAAAATAATCTTTCAACCCGCGAGCGATTGAATCTGTTCACGCAAGTCTGCAACGCGATTCAACATGCGCACCAAAAGGGAATCATTCATCGCGACATCAAGCCGTCGAACATTCTCGTCACGCTGCACGACGGCGTGCCGGTGCCGAAGGTGATTGATTTCGGAATCGCCAAAGCCACCGAGCAGCGGCTGACTGACAAGACGCTGTTCACGGCCTTCGAGCAGTTCATGGGCACGCCCGCTTACATGAGTCCCGAGCAGGCCGAGATGAGCGGTCTGGGCATTGACACACGCAGCGACATCTACGCGCTCGGCGTGTTGCTCTACGAATTGCTCACGGGCAAAACTCCCTTCGACGCAAAAGAACTTCTTCAGGCCGGTTTGGATGAAATGCGCCGCACCATCCGCGAACGCGAACCGGCGCGTCCCTCGACCTGCTTGAGCACGATGCTGGATGCCGACCTCACGACCGTGGCCAAACACCGGCAGGCCGATCCATCCAAGCTCACGCATCTTTTGCGCGGCGACTTGGATTGGATCGTGATGAAGACGCTGGAGAAAGATCGCACGCGCCGTTACGAAACGGTCACCGGTCTGGCCGCAGACATCCAGCGCCATTTGCAAAACGAGCCCGTCGTGGCGCGCCCGCCAAGCAATCTCTACCGCTTTCAAAAATTTGCTCGTCGGAACAAGCTGGCGTTTGTGGCGGCCAGTGCGGTGATTGCCGTGTTGATTATTGGCTTGGTCGTTTCGACGTGGGCGTTGCTAAAGGAAAAAGAAGCCCGCCGCAGCCAGGAGGCTACTCTCATCAGGCTCAGTGAACTGTTGAAGCACGCGGGCGCGATTTCGGAATCTGGTTCCGAGCAAGCGGAACGATTACAAATACTGCGCAACAGGCTTCCGTCCGACGCGCCAGAATTGCGAAGCGCGTTGCAAGAATACACGTGGACACTCCTTGCCAGCGGGAAATTCGTTGAGGCCGAAGCGTCCGCCCGCGAGTGTCTGGCCATTCACGAGCGGAACCAAAAGGCTCCTGATGAAGTCGGAAAATTTTGGACTCAAAGCCTGCTTGGCGACAGCCTGATGGGGCAGAAGAGATATGCGGAAGCTGAACCGTTGCTCCTCTCCGGTTACGAAGGTGTGAACCAGCGCGAAGCCGCGATTTCTCCCGTCTACCGAAACCTTATTTTCGGAGATTCGATCGGGCGCTTGGTAGAATTCTACGAAGCAACCAGTCGACCGGAAGAAGTCGCCAAGTGGAAAAAAAGGCTGGCCGAATATGAAAAAGCCGAAGCTGCCAAGCAGGCAGCCACGCCATAGCATGAGCGACGTCACGCAAATTCTCCACGCCATCGAAAACGGCGATGCCAAAGCCGCCGATGAACTGCTGCCGCTGGTCTATGAAGAATTGCGCAAGCTCGCCGCCTACAAGATGGCCAACGAATCGCCGAACCAAACTTTGCAACCCACTGCGCTCGTCCATGAAGCGTGGCTGCGGCTCACCGGCAGGGAGAAGGTGCAGTGGAACGGCCGCGCCCACTTTTTCGCCGCCGCCGCCGAAGCCATGCGCCGCATCCTCATTGACAACGCCCGCCGCAAACTCGCCCTGCGTCACGGCGGCGGACAACAGCGCGTGGACATTCTGGAACACGACATCGCCGCCAGCACAGACGACGAACAACTTCTGGCCATCAACGAAGCTCTGGAAAAGTTGGCCGCGAAAGACACCCAGAAAGCGGAATTGGTGAAGCTGCGGTTTTTCGTCGGCCTGACGATCGAGGAAGCCGCCGACATCCTCGGCATCTCCGTGCCGACGGCCAAGCGTTACTGGACTTACGCCCGTGCCTGGCTTCAGGCGGAAATTCACAAGTAAGGCGAGAACAAACGCGCCAGCGCGTCGCGTAATTTTGCGGGCAGCGAACGGGCGTCCACTTCGGCCAGGGTCACTTCCCGCGCGGCGGACATTTTTTTCACGATGACCTTTTCCATTTCCTGCGCGAACGCGCGGCCGTAGCCCTCCACGTTCAATTCAAAATTCAGGCGCAGGCTGCGGGCGTCCCAGTTGGCCGAGCCGAACAAAACCCAGTGGCCATCCACGATCATCAGCTTGGAGTGGTCGAACGGCGGCGGCGTGAGCCAGATTTTGCAGCCGCGCTCCAGCACCTGCCACCACAGCGCGCGCGAGGCCCAATGCACCACCGGCAGATTATTTTTCTCCGGCAGAATGATGTCCACCCGCACACCGCGCAGCGCGGCGAGGTTGAGCGCGGTCATGAGGGCGTTGTCCGGCAGAAAGTATGGCGTGAGGATTTTGACGGAAACCTGCGCCTCGGCGAGCGCGGCCAGCAGCGTCCAGCGCGCGTTTTCAAAATCCGCGTCCGGCCCGTCGGTGATGACGCGGGCGATGACGTTGCCCGCTGGGAGTTCCGCCTTCAGGCGGTCCGCGTCCGAAGCCGTCTTCAGCAAGCGGGTCTCCGAACTGGGAAACCAGAGGTCGCCGTCGAGAATTTCTTCCGTGGTGAACGCCCAGTCGTTGGCGAACGCCTCCTGCAGTTCCGTGACCACCGGGCCGGCCACGCGGAAGTGCAGATCTTGGACAAAATGTTTCGATGGCCCAGAAGCCGACTCCCTCTCCCCGCCCAAACGGGGAGAGGGTTGGGGAGAGGAGATTTTATTTTCCGAATCGTTGACCTCCTCACTCGCCATAGCCGCTGTCGCTGCTCCTCCTTTGGGGGAGGAGAGGGAGGAGATGTGGGCCCCAAGAATGTTTCCGTGGCGGATGTTTATCCCGCCCGTGAAGGCGATCGCGCCATCCACGACAAGCGACTTGCGGTGGTTGCGGAGATTGATGGTGGCCACGCGCCACGGCGTGAGGAGGGAGGCGGGCAAAAACCGTGCGAACGGAATTTTCGCGCGGCGCAATTTCCAGGTGATGGGCGGCCACGAGTAACGCGTGCCGGCGGAATCCACCAGCACCCGCACGGCCACGCCGCGCTTCACGGCGCGTTCGAGCGCGAGGACAAATTGTTTGCCGGTCGCATCGTTGTCAAAAATGTAAGTGCAGAGCGTGACGGATATTTTCGCGGCTTCAATCGCAGCGAGCATCGCGGGAAATGCGGCGTCGCCGTTGACCAGCGGTTCGATTTTGTTTCCAGCGGTGAGCGGCTGCGTGGCGACGCGGCTGACGACTCGGGCGATGTGCTTGAGATGTTCCGCGCCGTCGTGTTCCGGTTCGCCGAGATTTTCCGGGACGGGGCGGCTGAAAGTTTTATGCACGCCGAGTTTGACGGCGCGGCGGCGGATGCGGTTGACGCCCATCGCGAGGTAGAGCAGGGGGCCGAGCGCGGGCAGGAACCAGATGACGCCGATCCAGATGGTCGCGGCGCGGGTGTCGCGTTTGTGCAGCAGCGCGTGGCCGGAGGCGAGCAGGCAGGCGAACACGTCAAACCCGGCGGCGACGTGCGGCCAGTATTGGTAATAGACGGCAACCCAGTTCATGCGCGGTGAGTTTCGGCGGAAAGTTTGCCGGGCGCAAGCGCGGGGAAATCTTCTGAACCGGAAACCCGAAGTAGCGGTGGCCAATTCGGTGGGTAGCACAGGCCACTGGCCTGTGCCGGGCGGCGACCCGCCGCTCGGAACGAGAAAAGGCGCCCGGATTTTTTCGCGCGTCGGTTTTCAGTGCCCGCGTCCTGTCCCTGCCGTCCGGCCAGTGGCCGGACGGCACAGGCGAGTCGCCTGTGCTACCATTCCTATTTCGGAGTTCGGGCTAAACCGGAAATCCAGATGATTAACCATGGAGTCCATGAAGCCCATGAAGTTTTCTCTTCATGCCCTTCATGCCCATCATGGTAAATGGTCCGGCCCTCGGGTTTTGGGGATTCGGATTTCGGATTTAAGCCGGAACCATTCAGTCGGAATTCAACGCAAAGGCGCAAGGGCGCAAAGACGCAAGGTGACGAAAGCAAAATCTGTTTGTGAGCCAACCATCCTGTGCGCGCACCAAACGGTGAGACTCACGCTTGCCAACCAAAAGAATCAAATCCGTTGCGCCTTTGCCTCTTTGCGCCTTTGCGTTGAAAATCTTCTGCATCGTTCCGGTTAAGACTGTATCTTCGCCGCTTTGATCTGCGGCACGCCGGCGTGAAAGATCAGCCACGCGACGACATACGCGCAGCCGCAGACCAGCATGATGGTTCCGTAGGTGTGATAATCGGGATGGTAGTCGGGCATGGCCGCCTTGCGCCGCCAGATTTCGTTGCTCGCGAACCAGAAGAACGCCGTCGAGACCACGCCCGCGAGCATCCCGCCAAAACCGACGACCGAGGCCACGGCGCGTTTCGGAAAAATGTCCGCGACGACGGAATACATCGTGGCCGACCAGCCCTGATGCGCCGCGCCCGCAAGCGCGAACAACGCCGCCGCGAGCCACGGACTGCGGACGTGCGGCGTCAAGATCACCGGCAGCGTGCACAGCGCGCAGAGGAACGACGCGGTTTTGCGCGCGCGGTTCAACGCCCAGCCGCGCTTCAGAAAATACGCGCTCAAGCCGCCGCCGCCCACGCTGCCCAGCGCAGTGACCGTGGCGACGAACGCGAGCGGCAGGCCGAAATCCTTCAAATTCATGTTGAACTGGTCGTGAAAAAATCCCGGCAGCCAGAAGCCGTAAAACCACCAGACCGGCCCGACCAGCACGCAGGTTCCGTAGTAGGCCCACGCCTCGCGATAGCCGAGCAGTTTCGTCCACGGAATTTTTTCCTCCGCCGTGGCCGCGAGGCCGGTGCGGATGTGCGCGAGTTCGGCGGCGGAAACGCGCCTGGATTTTTCCGGCGGCTGATACAGCCACAGCCAGAACGCGAGCCAGACAAAACCCGCGACGCCGAGCGTGATGAACGAACCCTGCCAGCCAACGGTGACAAACAAGAACGGCACGAGCAGCGGCGCGACGATGGCGCCGATGTTGGAGCCGGAGTTGAAAATGCCCGTGGCGAGGGAGCGTTCCTTGGGCGGAAACCATTCGGTCATGGTCTTGATGGCCGTCGGAAAATTTCCCGACTCGCCGGCACCGAGCGCGAAGCGGGCGAGGCCCCAGCCGCCGAACGACCGTGCCAGCGCGTGCGCCATCGCCGCGAGGCTCCAGAAAATCATCGCGCCGGCATAAGCCATCTTCGTGCCGATGAATTCGATGACCGGGCCGGCGGCAACCTGGCCGATGGCGTAGGAGGCCTGGAAACAAATGGCGATGAGGCCGTAGTCGCGGTCGGACCAGCCGACGACCAGCTTGAAATCTTTCTCCCCCCAGAGCAGGCCGAGAATCTGGCGGTCCATGTAGTTGACCACGCACGCGAAGAACAGCAGCGCGCAGATCACCCAGCGGAATTTTCCGACGTGTTTCATTTCGCCAGCTCCAGTTTTGAGTTTTTCACGCGGAACGTCTTCAACGCCCCGCCTGTCTTGTTTTCCACGCGCACGTTTTCAAATGAAATGTTTTCCGCATCCGTCACCGCCACGCCCGCTTGCGACGTGATGGAAACATTTTTCAGCGATATGTCGTGGAGTGGCATCTCTGGCAAACCTTGCAGCACCACGGCGTTCTTCGCGCCCCGGCAAATCACGTTCTCGATGTGGATGTCACGGAACTGCGGCGTCTCCTCGGTCACGGGCGGAAAATTCGTTTCCACATTTCCAGCGGTCTCGTCCAGCGGTGATTTGCCGCCGTAATACAAATTAAAATTGATCGCGTCGCCGGGGATGTCCGTCATGCGCACGTTGTTGACGTAAATCTTTTCCACCACGCCGCCGCGACCGCGTGTGCTTTTGAAACGCAGCCCGATGTCCGTGCCGATGAAGGTGCAGTTGTCCACGCGGACGTTGCGGACGCCGCCGGACATTTCGCTGCCGATGGTGAAGCCGCCGTGCGCGTGATAAACCGTGCAGCCTTCGATCAACACGTCTTCCGTCGGCACGCCGATGCGGCGGCCGGCGGCGTCCTTGCCGGATTTCAAGCAGATGCCGTCGTCGCCCACGTCAAACGTGCAGTTGCGCACAATGGCGCGGCGGCAGGATTCCAGATCGAGCGCGTCGCTGTTTTGCGCGGTGGGAGAATTGCGGACTTGCACGTTGAAAATGGAAACGTCGTCGCACAGCACCGGATTGAGCGTCCAGTTGGGCGGATTTTGAAACGTGACGCCTTCGAGCAACACCCGCTTGCAGCCGATGAGCCGCAGCATTTTTGGCCGCAAAAACTGGTGCGCCGGTTCGTAATCTTCCAGCTTGAGGGAATTATTTTTGCGCAACTGCTCCACGATTTTTCCGCCGGTCATCACCACGCGGCTGGGATACCAGGTCGAGCCTTTTTCATCCAGGACGCCGCCGGATTTGACGAGCGCCTTCCAGTCGCCGTCACCGAGCTTGTCCTTCTTGAGCGGCCGCCATGCGTCGCCGCCGCCGTCAAGGATGCCGTCGCCAGTGATGGCTACGTCCTCCAGATTTTCGCCGGAGATGGGCGAGGTGGAATCCACTTCCTGCTCGCCCTTCAGGTCAACCACCGTGAGCGGATACAACTTCCAGTCGCCGGAAAATTTTATGAGCGCGCCGCGTTCGAGATGCAGCTCGACATGGCTGCGCAGTTTGACTGGCCCGGTGAGCCAGAGGCCCGGCGGGACGACGAGCCTGCCGCCGCCTTTTTCCGCGAGCGCAGCAAAAGCTTTTGCAAACGCCTCCGTGTTGATCGTTGCGCCATCGCCCACGCCGCCGAAGTCCGCGAGGCTGGCGGCGTGGGCGGGAATCTTCGGTGCGGCGACCTGCGGGGAAATTTTTTCGGCGTTGGCCGCCAGCCCGGCGCCGCCCGTGAAAAGCGAAATGGCCAGCGCGCCAAGGCAGCGGCGCAAACGGTGGACGGATTTCATGGTGGGATTCTAGTGCAGGGCGGGGCGGGATGAAACCAGACTTTCGGCAAGCCGCATTGAAAAAAGTGCAGGCGGAAAGAATTTGCGGGGCGAGTCAGTTTGGATGGGATCTCACACCTCACCAAAAAAAACAAAGCCGGAGCGACCATGCATTTCTTTCCCTCTCCTCTCGGAGGGAAGAGGGAAAGGGTGAGAATTCCCCAACTGAAATTTCGCGTGTTGAACCCCTGAACCGACCAGGACAACTTTGTGTTGCATATGCAACACAAAGTTGTCCAACCCTTCGGCCGCGGTTCATGGTGAGGGGGCGACGGTCATCCGTCTGGAATGGAAATGCGTTTCAAACTGACACCGCGCTAATTTTACCGTTGACCTGCGGCGTGCGAGCCGGGAGCATGACGCGCATTTCCAAACTCATGAACAACAAACACGACAAAATCCTATTCTGGGGCTGCTTCATCGCCCTCATCACCACCGCCTACGCCTTCATCAGCCGCATGATTCTGTGCGGGGGGGCGTTCGTCACCGACTTCGGCCTCGACAAGGTTTCCGTCGGCGAGCTTCAGGGCGCGGGCATCTGGCCGTTTGGCGTGAGCATCATTTTGTTCAGCCTCTTCATTGACCGCATCGGCTACAAGGTGGCCATGATTTTTTCCTTTGTCAGCTATCTCGCCTACACGGCGATGGCGATTGCCGCCTACGGCTGCATCCACGGCGTGACGGGTGAAGCGCTCATCGCCGGCCAGAAGCACGGCTACCAACTGCTTTACTGGGGCAGCATCATTCTCGGTCTCGGCAACGGAACGGTGGAGGCTTACATCAATCCCATCGTCGCCACCATGTTCAACAAGGACAAGGTGAAATGGCTGAACATGCTGCACGCCGGCTGGCCGGCGGGCCTCGTCATGGGCGGCCTCTGCACCATCGCGCTGGCGACCAACCCCGACTGGCGACTCACGCTTGGCTTGATTTTGATTCCGGCGGTCATCTTCTTCCTCATCCTCATCGGCCGGCAATTTCCGAAAAGCGAACGTGAACAGGCGGGTGTCGGCTACGTCGCGATGCTCAAGGAACTCGGTGCGTTCGGCGCGCTGGTCGGATTCGGTCTTGTCTTTGCACAACTTGGACAGCCGGATGTTCTCGGTTCAACGATTGCACAAAAGTTGCACATTGAATTAAAGTCTGTCTCTTGGCTAATGGCTGGTTTGACATTGGCAGTTGTGCTTACCTTCGCCGTTCTCACCAAATCCTTTGGCCGTCTCATCTTGGCGTTTCTCATCCTCATCATGATGCCGCTGGCCACGACGGAAATTGGAACCGATGGTTGGATTACGGGGCTGATGAGCGCGCCGATGCAGGCCGCCGGCCACAACCCCGCGTGGGTGTTGGTTTATACTTCCGCGATCATGATGTTGCTGCGGTTCTGCGCCGGGCCGATTGTCCACAAACTTTCCCCGCTCGGCCTGCTCGCGACCTGCGCCACGCTGGCCGTGGTCGGGCTGACCGCACTTTCCAAAACGAACGGTTCGGGGATGGCGGTCATCTTCGCCGCCGCCACGCTTTACGCCATGGGCAAAACTTTTTTCTGGCCGACGATGCTGGGCCTGACGAGCGAGCAATGTCCCAAGGGCGGCGCGCTCACGTTGAACGCGATGGGCGGCATCGGCATGCTGGCCGTGGGAATTTTAGGGTTCCCCTTCATCGGCTATTTGCAGGAATCCACCGCCACGAAAGAACTGCAGGCCGCGAACCCGGCGATTTACCAGACGGTGACCGTGGAGAAAAATTATCTGCTCGGCAAGTATCAGGCGATTGACCCGGTGAAAAGCGCGGCGTTGACGGATGAAAAATCGCAGGCGGCCATCACGGCCGCGACGACGACCAGCCAGTTTAGCGCGCTCGGCAAGATGGCCGTGTTCCCCGCCATCATGCTCGCGGGTTACCTCGCGTTGATTTTCTATTTCAAATCCAAGGGCGGCTACCGGCCGGTGCAGTTGGCGCAGAAGTGACCCTGGCAAAGCCGGAACCGCTGCGGCAAATTGGTTTGATTCTGGCCTGACATGGGCGGGTTTCACCATGTCCAGCTCAACCGGTAAACATAGCCTGCCTGGGGTTTGGGAATTTCCCAGTAGATCCAGTCTTTGGATTTACCCTCCAGCACGATCCTTGGGCCTGTGAATGGCACCGGCTTGTCCTTGCCGATGGGCGCGACGCTCAACTTGTAGCTCTTGACCGGCTTGCCGTCGGGAAACAGCAGCAGCAGGGACACCGCCAGCGCGTTGTGGTAGCCCACGACGCCGAACCACTGGTCCGCCTCGCTTTGAAATGAATTCCAGTAGGTGACGGTGTTGTCCAGTTCGAACTCGTTTCCGACTTTCACACGCGACACGTCCACCGACATCTTGCGGATCTTCATGGGCTGGCCGCCCACCATGTCGTTGCCTTTTTGCGACTCCACGGCGAACGGAAATTCATCATCGCTGGTCCAACACAGATCCAGTCCCATCGTCTGCGCCTGGATCTCAAAATGATCCGCCGCGGCAATCTTCTTCAGGCGCAGATCCCGGTTCATCGTCACCCCGCAATAATAATCACTCACCTGGTCGGGCGGCACTTCCTTCCAGCCACGCAGGTCAATGATCCGGCTGTCGCTCTGAACCTCGAAGGCGCTGACATCGGGTGGTGTGATCAGGGCGACCTCGCGGACGGCGACGGGGTTGGTGCTCCGCAGTTGCGGCGGCTGGGACTTGAGGTCGGCGATCTGGCGCCCGATGATTTCCCGGCGCATTTCGACCTCCGGATTTTTGCGCTGCAGCACGCCCCAGATCACCGCGCCGAAAAAAACCAGGGACACCGCCGCCAGCAGCACGGCGCGCCGGCTCATCGGCGGCGGCCGGAACTTTTTTGCCTTCTCCGAATCGGCCGGGGCGCACAACGGCGCGGTTCCTTCCGCCCCCGCTTCAAAAATTTCCATCGGGTCGGTCGCGCCCTTGAACCGATACGGGCCGTGCGCCAGCCATTTCAAAACCGGCGGCGTGGCTTCCCCGTTGCTGGCCGGGTGCGTTCGCACCACCTGCCTCGCGGCATCATGCACGGGCCGGGTCATCAGGATTTGTCCGCCCGCCGCCAGCGACATCGTCCGGCTGGCCAGATCAATCGCCGATGAGGTGAAGTCCGCATTGTTCGTCACCTGGTTGTGGCCCTCCGCCACCTCGCCCAGATGCAGGCCCACGCGCGACTTGAAAGGAACCGGCCACGGCTCGCGCGCCATGAGCCGTTGAAACACGAGCGCCATGACCACGCTGTCGGCGATGCTGTAGAAGCTCAAAAAATACCCGTCCCCATTGTCCTGCAAGATCCGTCCGCTGGTCGCCACCGCCAGCGCCTGGCCGAGCAGCTCATCATGGCGGGTTTTCAACCGGCGGTATTCTTCGGGGCCGATTTTTTCCTTAAGCCCCGTTGAGTTCACCAGGTCGGTGAACATGATCACCAGCAGCCGGTTTGACTTTAAATGGCCGGATGGGTCAGGTGTTTGGGGTGTCATAAGTAAATCCCGGGATGCCGCTGGCTGCGTTCTTGTCCCAGAATCAGTCCCGCCTGTCAAAAGCAAAATCCGCCGGGACAAGCTGCCTTGCCCCGCGGGTGATTTTGCCAGCCGGCCAGCAACTCTTTGCCAGCAACTTGCTTTAAGCCTGAATTCCGAAGTTGGAATGGGTGGCACAGGCGACCCGTCCCGCTCGGAGCGGAACCACTGGCCGGACGGAACGGGGCAGGACGTTCGCACCGGAATCCGATGTGCAAAAAAATTCGGACGCTTTCCCTGTTCCGAGCGGCGGGTCGCCGCTCGGCACAGGCGGCGGCGGTGGCGGCGGTTGCAGCTAGAAAATACCCGGCCCCAAATGTCGGAATTTTATTTTGAAACAAATGAAAAAGCCCGGGAGCCAGATGGCCACCGGGCTTTTTTGATTTTTCGATGTTTTACGCCAGCACCCAGCCGGCGCGGTTCTCACGCCTGATGAACGGCGCGGCCTCCGGGCAGTTGAGGGCCGTCATGTTCGGCCCATCCCACTCGATCTTTTTACCGACGCGCAAGGAGACGCAGCCGAGGAGCATGATTTCCGTGAGCTGCGCGCCGATCTCGAACCGCGAGTAGCAGAGCTTGGGCTGGTTTTCCTTGATGGCGTTGAGCCACTCCAGATGATGCTTGAGGTCGGTGTCGCCCTTGAACGTGTTGCGCGGAATCGTCTGCGCAATGAGTTCGATGGCGGGATGCTTTTTGTAATGCGTGAATTTCTTCTCGTCATTCAGCTTCACAAAAAACTGTTCGCCGTAGTCGTCCGGTGAAAAGATTTTGCCCTTGTCGCCGATGAGCAGGGCGCCGCTGCCGGGAATTTCCCCGAGCATTGCCTCGATGTCCGACGTGAGTTCGCGCGGCGGCTTGTTGCTGCCGTCGTGGCCGCCCTGCGCCTTCGGCTCGGACGACGGCTGGCCGCCGTCATACCAGGTGAGCGTGACGGGCGCCATTTCGGAAACGGTGGGGCGTTGCATGAGCAGCTCCGCGCCTTTCATCGGCTGGGAGCGCGGGCGCAGGGACGCGGTCTGGCGCGCGGGAAATTCAAAGCGGATTTTCGAGCCGATGGGATACGTCTCCTGGTTCATCCCGCCAAAAGCCTCCGCCTGGATCTCCGTGGGATAACCCAGCCGCAGCGCGCGGAACGTCATGTTGACCGTGTGGCACGCCATGTCGCCGAGCGCACCGGTGCCGAAGTCCAGCCAGCCGCGCCATTTGAACGGCTGATAAATTTTATGGTAAGGCCGCAGCGCCGCCGGCCCCAGCCAGAGGTCCCAGTTGAGTGACGCCGGAATTTCATCCGCGCCTTCGGGCCGGCCAATGCCCTGCGGCCAGATCGGGCGGTTCGTCCAGATGTGGACGTCGCGCACCTGGCCGATGATGCCCGCCTGGATGCACTCGACCGCGCGGCGCAAGCCGTCCTGCGCGCTGCCCTGGTTGCCCATCTGCGTGACCACGCCCGTCGTGTGCGCCAGTTCGCGCAGATGCCGCGCCTCGTAAATCGTCTGCACCAGCGGCTTCTGGCAATACACGTGTTTGCCCAGTTGCATCGCCTGCGACGCGGCGATGGCGTGAAAATGATCCGGCGTGGAGACGGTCACGGCGTCAATGCCCTTGCCCATCGCGTCGAACATCTGGCGGAAGTCCTGGTAAAATTTCGCGCCGGGATATTTTTCAAGCTGCTTGGCGCAGCGCGTGGAATCCACGTCGCACAGCGCCACGATGTTTTCGCTGGCGCAATCATTCGTGTCGCTCTCGCCTTTGCCCATCGCGCCGATGGCCGCGATGTTGAGCTTGCTGTTCAGGTTTTTTGCGCGCAGCAAAGTCGGCACGCCGAACACGAGGGCGCCCGTGGCGGTCGTGGCGGTCTTGAGAAAATTGCGGCGGTTCCATTGCAGCGGAGCGGGAGTTGGGTTCATGCGGAAAAAACTATCAGAGCCGGGCGGGATGTAAAAAGGAAAAACGGTTTTGGCCACGACTTTTTTTTGGAGCGATTCCGTCAATGAATCTGGCCGGAGTGAAGCTTGGCCGGCGCAGCGGCGGGAGCGAGGGCATCGTCCGAGTCATTCAACTGCGGCCAGACTCAAGCCGTCGCCGGCAGCGCGCGGACGCCGCGATGGACGAGTGCGCCCGCCGCCTCCCAAAACACCAGCCACGATTTTTCCGGCGCGATGATCTCGGAAATTTCCGCGTCCGCCAGCACCATGCAGGCCGTCGAGAGCGCGTCCGACTCGGCGGCGGTTTCCGTCAACGCCCACGCGCGGTTTTGCCGCTGCGCCGGTCTGCCCGTGCGCGGGTCCAGGATGTGTTTGCCCTTCACCGCGAGGCCCGAGCCGCTCAAGGAAACATTTTTCAGCCAGAACCGGCGCGGCGAATTGTCCTCGCCCAGACCGCACGACCAGCCGGGCGATCCCGCCGGCGCGTCGCCCGCCAGAATGCTGCTGCCGCCCGCGACGAGCAGAAACGCCGGGCAGCTCCACTCGCGCAACACCTCCGCCATGCGGTCCAGCGCAAAGCCCTTGCCGATCGCGCCGAGATCAAACTCCAGCCTGCCGCCGTCGCAGCGGATGGAAAAATTTTCCAGCGACCACGCGGGTTTCAACGGCTGGGTTTTCAGCGCGGCGGCGGCGATGGAAAACGCGCCGCGCGTCGCCAGCTCCATTTTTTTTGCGAGCGCGAGGCAGGCAAACACCGGTTCGGTCAGCCGCAGTTTTTCATCGGGGGCAAGCTGGGCGATCTCGGAAATCTCGCTGTTCGCACGGAAGCGGCTCAACTTGGATTCCAGCTCATCCGTCAGCGCAAACGCCGCCTGCGCCGTGGACGCGGCGTAAGTTTTTTCCTCGTCCGCGATGCGCACCTGAAACTCGGTGGCCATCGCGCGATGGTTGAAGACGTGGATCTCGCTCATGGCATGAAGGCGGGCGGAACAAACGCAGAGACGCAGAGGACGCGGAGAAGCGCAGAGGAGAATTTAATAATTTTTCTTTTCCCCACCTCCGCGTCTCTCCGCGTCCTCTGCGCCTCTGCGTTTAGTCCCCAGTCACGGTTCATGGCGTTTCTCCAAGTTCATGGGCGACCACAACATCAGCAGCACCTCGGGCCGCGCGCCGAAAAATTCCGGGCGGAAATTTTTCAGCCGCTCGGTCAGGTTCGTGGGCGGGTCCGAAGTCGTGATGAAAAAATCCGCATCGCCGGTCTCCTGTCCTGGTTGCCAATAGCCGACCGTGGAAAATTTTCGCAGATACCACGGCAGCGGCCACGCATCGGTGGCGACGACGGCGATGCGCGGGTTGGCTGTTTTATTTTCCCGCGCCAGTTCGTCCAGCCGTCCCGGCAGCCGCAGCAAATCCTCGCCCGTGTGCGCGTAGGCGTAGGGATTTTTTTCATCCGCCGGCTTGTCGAAAACAAATTCCTTGGTCTGCGCTCCCAGTGTCGCCAGCAAAAATGCCACGGCGATGCCTGCGCCCCAGCGGCCGTTGGGATTATTGATCAGTTCCAAAATGGAGCCGGTGCCCAGGCCGCAGAGGAGCGCGAACGGCAGCCAGAGGTTCAGCGCCAGCCACGGCGTCTTGTAGGGAATGGCGGAGTAAATCAGGGAAACGGCCAGCGCGTAAATCACCAGCGGCAGGCCGACTTTGCGCGTGCCGCCGACGGCGTCACAGATCGCGGCGTAAATTCCGGCGACGGCCAGGAGCGACAAGACGAACAGCGGATCGAGCAGATGAAAATAGTAGCCGAACGGTTTTTCATGTCCCTCGCCGCCGGCGCGGGCCGCGAGGTGCGGAATGGCGCGGAACAAATCCGTCAGTCCGGCCCAGTGCTGGCCGAACCAGGTGAAGAGCAGGACCACGGTGAAAATAAAAACGGCGAGCGCGGTGAAAATTATTTTCGCGGACGGAACGCCGGTCTCCGACCCGGCGAGTTGGTGAAGAGTTCCGGTTCGTGCCGGACCGGAGGCCGGCGTTCCGAAACGGTGGACGACCAGCGCGACGCCGAGGGCGAAGAAGTGGATGACCGCCGTCTCCTTGCACGCCAGCATCAGCGCGGCGCAGAACCCGGCCAGCGCGGCGGACCACGGAACGCCGGTCTCCGACCCGGCCAGTTGGAGTTCACGCTTTAGCGTGTCCCCCGAACAACCGGAAGCTGAAACTCCAGCGGTTCGAGCCATGCCGGAGGCCGGCGTTCCGGCGCGCCAGGCGGACAAAATCAGTCCCAGCGTGGCCGCGACGAACAGGGTTTCATGAATGAAATATCGGCTGTAATAGACGGGCAGGGGGGCGAAGACGAACAGCAGCGCAGCGACCAGGCACGCGCTGAAGCCGAACATCTCCACCGCCGCGCCGAACAGCAAAATCATGCCGCTGCCGACGATGACGGGCGTGAGGCGCAGTTGCGTTTCCGTCAGTTCGGAAAAATTTTTCGCGCCGCAAATTTTTACGACCGGCCCGGCGAGAACAAAGAGCGCGGGGCCGTGGCGGTCTTTTGGGTCGTAGCGGAAGTTTTCCCCGGCCAGCAGCTCGCCGGTGCGGTAGGCGTTGATGGCTTCGTCCGTGTGCATCGGCCGCTCGCCGAGCTGCGGCAGGCGGACGGCCAGCGCGAGCAGGGCGATGAGAAAAAAAACCGCCCAGCGGATTTTGGGTGATGGTGTCGTCAATGTTTTGTAGCAGCCGACGTGAGGAGGCTCATATCAAAAATTTTACGGAGACGGTTGGAGCCTCCTTACGTCGGCTGCTACGATAAAAAATTACGCCGCCGGCTTGCCGAACACTTCCACCTCAATGTAGTGGTTCATTTTATTGGTCGTGTTGCCCTTGCTGGAGAAGCGGACGTAGCGGCCTTTCGCGCCTTTCGCGTCAATCAATTTGCCTTCGTAGTTTTCCTTGTAGGCGAGATCCTTGCCGGCGCCGACGCTGTCGTCGAAAATCGTGGTCACGTCTTTTTCAAACTTCGGGTCGTTGGAGATCTGCACGACGACGTCATAATAAACCCGCTCCTGCGAATGGAAATGCCAGAGCAGCACGGCGGAAATGTCCGCCGTCTTTTCGAGGTCAACCTGCACCCACTGTTTGCCGGGGGCGAGTTCGACCCAGGAACCTTCGTCGCCTTCCTTGTCGCCGTCGGTGATGAGATCCAGCGTGCCGACGACCGGCTCCTTGTCGCTGGCGGTGACTTTTTTGCCCTTGGCGAGATTCACCGTGCCGGCGGGGACGAGGAAGTCCGGGCGCTTGCCTTTTTGCTTCGGCTCCAGGTTCGGCACATTGATCGGCACCGGCGTGCCGACGAACAGCGGCTTGGGCAGATCCGTTTTCAGCGGCACCTTGTCCTCGGCGAACGCGGCGGTGGCGGTGAGCAAAACGGCGACGGTCAGTTGGGAAATAATTTTATTCATTTGATGTTGTTTTATCGGAAAAATTTACTTTGCCGGCTTGCCAAAAACTTCGACTTCGATGTAATCGTTCATTTTACCGGCGGTGTTGCCCTTACTGTAAAGTCTTACATAGCGGCCTTTGACGCCTTTTGCATCCATCAGTTTGCCAAAACGCGTTTCGATATAGGCAAGGTGTTTGCCGGTTTCTGAATTGTCAAAAATCGTTGTCACATCCTTGGTGAAAGTTGCGTCGTCAGAAACCTGCACCACGACATCACGATAAACACGAATTTGCGAATGATAGTGCCAGACCACCACGGCGGAAATCTCCGCGTCCCTTTCCAGATCAATCTGCACCCATTGCTTGCCCGGAGCGAGTTCGACCCACGAGCCGTCTTCACCAGCCTTGTCGCCATCGGTGATTAGATCAAGCTTGCCAGTCACCGGCTCATCTTTGTCGCTGCTGGTGATTTTCTTGCCCTTGGCAAGATTCACTGTGCCCGTCGGCACCATGAAGCTGGGCCAGTTTTTAACCGCCGGCTCCAACTTGATTTCCTTCGGAATCGGAACCGGCGTGCCCATCGTCACAGGTTTTGGCAAATCTGTTTTTAACGGAACCTTGTCCTCGGCGAACGCGGCGGTGGTGGTGAGCAAAACGGCGACGGCAATTTTTAAAACAAATTTATTCATACGACAAACAATTCAAAAACTTGCGGTGCTGCCGCGCCGCCCATTTTATTACCGGCAACGTCGCCGAGGTTTAGATTGGGCAGAGCGGCAGCTCTGCCCTACCGATAAATCTACGCTTCCGTTTCTTCCTTGGTGATGGCAATGGTCTTTTGCGCCACGATGGCTTCATTCGCCTTGTGGATGATGTATTCGCTGCGGAACGCCTCGTCCGCCGGGCAGTTCAACTTCGCCGTGCCGCGCACCGCGTTGAAGAAATTCTCCAGGTGCGGCTGGTGGATTTTTTTGTTGAACGACACCGGGATTTCGTATTCCAGCAGCGGCGCGGTTTCGCGCACGTCCACCTTGTCGGCGTCGCCCGCCGGTTTGGCGACGGCGCTGGCGCGCAGATAATTTTTTGCCACCAGGTCGTCCCAGACCGGGGCGCGGTCTTCGCGGTAAAGCTTGGTGATGCCAGGATTCTCGGACATTTTTATCGTGCCCTCGTCGCCCATGAACATTTCAAAATAACCGCCGCCCGCGCTGGTCGTGGTCTGCACCTGGTAGAACGCGCGCGCCGTGCCTTGCGGCGTGGCAAATTCATAGACGACCATCGCGTTGTCATACCAGTCATGGGTCGAGTAATAATCCACGCCGCCGGTGGCCATCACCGACTTGGCCGTGCTGCCGAACCACCAGTTGAAAATGTCAATCTGGTGCGCCCCCAAATCCGAGAGCGGCCCGCCGCCAAGTCCTTTGAACCAGCGCCAGTTGCGGAACTGGTGCATGTCCTTGAAGCCATATTTCGCGAGCTGCTCCGGCGTGAGTTCGGATTTTTTCGGCCACGCGAGATCGTCGGTCTTGGCGCGGTTCCACTGCGCGTGGGCGGCGGTGAGGCGGCCGCAAATCTTCGCATCGTTGACCAGCCGGTTCAGTGCAAAAACGTAGCGCGGATTGCTGCGGCGCTGGTGGCCGATCTGCAGCAGCTTGCCCGTCTCCCGCATCGTCTTGACCATCGAACGCGCGCCTTCGATGGTGTTGCTCATCATCTTCTCGCAATAGACGTGCAGCCCGGCTTTCAAGCAGGCGTTGGTGATGGGCGCGTGCCAGAAATCCGGCGTGGCGACGATGACCGCCTGCAAATTTTTTTCGTTCGCCAGCAGGTCTTCGTAATTTTCGTAGCCTTTCACCTCGATGCCCTGTGATTTGAGGCGGCGGATGTTTTCGCTGCGCTTGTATTCCCAGATGTCCGCGACGGCGACGAGGTTGATGCCTTCGATGACCGTAAGCGAATCGAGCAGCACCTGTCCCTGCGCGCCGCAGCCGATGAGCGCGATGTTGAGCTTGTTCAGCGGCGAAGTTTTATTCGCTCCGGTTTTGGGGCCGACGTCCGGGCTGCACGAAGTCAGGAGCAGACCCGCACCGGCGGCGGCGGTCGTGCCGAGGAATTCGCGGCGGGAAAATTCGCGGATCACGTTTGTAGGCGACGAGGTGACGAGCCGGGGGGAGGCGCTATCCTCACGTCGTGCCCTGCAAAATTGGTGGGTGGGTTTTACCATTTTTTGAGAAGCGCGAGCTTGTTGTGTTTGGCCAGCATCAACGCGAACGCCACGAGCGCGACGTGGATGCCCAGAAATGCGATGCCGTCCGGCTGGTTGATCAAGATCAGTCCCACCGACAGCGCGATGTAAATCAAGCCCTGCATGAACAACGAAGTGCGCGTGCCGAGGCCGACCAGCAGCATGATGCCCGCAAGGATCAGCGCCGGTCCCAGAATTTTGTCGAACGCCGTCAGCGCAAAGTTCGGCAGCAACGCCTCGTTGGCGAACTTGCTCTTCAAGCCCGCCGGGACGCCGGAGTAATTTGCCAGCGCGTAAAATTTCAGCTTCACGTCCACCACCATGTTGGGATCCGGCTGGCCGGTCGCCGGGTCAATGACCGGCTGCTGGATGGTTTTGTAGGCGCCGAATTTTTCGAGACCCGCCAGCAGCGCGCGCAGGCCGAGCCAGCCGCGCAGCAGCAGAAAGGCGATTGAGTAATCGCAGTTGCACTGGCTCACACAGGAGCCGTCCGGTTTTTTTTCAGTCGAGTCGTTCATGTTGTAAAGGAATTACCGCCGTCTGCCCAAACGGACGTTTTGTTTGGTGCAATGGTTTCAAACATCTTGGCCATTTATTTCAAAGTGGGAAGTTTTTTCTGCAAAACGGAAAATTTTTTTTCGCCGCTCATCCGCGCGGGGGGCGCAGCTGGAAACCGCCCCGGCCTCGCCAGCATTGCGGAGCGCCGATCTCCGATCCGGCGCGTTTCCGGGCAAAATTCAATGCCTGCCGGGTCGGAGACCGGCGCTCCGGGGGCGGGGTCATTGCTGGAGCGCGCGGTCGCAGCGACGCGGGAAATTGCCCGCGCCGGGATCGGTCAGTTGGAACAGGTTCGTCACCGCGAGGTTGGTGTTGATGGGAATCCAGTTCAACAGGTTCGTGCTACCTTGCAAAACATAAGTCTGGCCAGGCACGCCGAGAAAGTTCAATTGAAATTGTCCGTTCGTCGCGAAGCTGACCGACGTGAACTGCATCGGCTGGATGATGAACAGCGCACTGACGGTCACGCTGTTGACGTAGCCGGTCGCAAACGCGCTGGCCGAGAGCGTGAGGTTGCTCGTGAGCGACAGTGGCGCGGCGTAGAGGAATGAATTATTCGTGGGCAGCGATTCGAGAAGCCAAAGCCAGATTTGCCAAGTCCGCCGCCAGACCGGGGAAGCTGGCTTGAAATCAGATGCGGGAAGTTGACCGGCAGACTTGCAAAGTTTAATTGCAGCACCGGCAAAACTCCCGTCCCGCCGGGAGACAGCTTGCCGGACCAAGATTTTTGCGTCGCTCGCGATGGAGCCGGCTCAATCCCGCTGCTTTGGCCATCAGCCCCACAACTGCCGGTCCAGAGAGCGGAACTGGATCGCCTCGCTGATATGGTCGCCGGAAATTTTTTCCACGCCCGCCAGGTCCGCGATGGTGCGCGACACCTTCAAGATGCGGTCGTAGGCGCGCGCGCTCAAATTGTATTCCGTCATCGCGTGCTGGAGCAGTTCGCGCACCGGCTCGTCCAGTTCGCAGGCGGCCTTCAGTTCACGCGCGCCCATCCGCGCGTTGCACGTCACCTTGGGTTTGGCGGCGAAACGCGTGTGCTGGATTTTTCGCGCGGCGATGACCCGCTCGCGGATGTGCGCCGAACTCTCGCCCGGCTGCGTGGACGACATGTCGCGGAACTTCACCGCCGGCACTTCGATGTGCAGGTCAATCCGGTCCAGCAACGGCCCGGAAATGCGGCCGAGATAATTTTGAATCTCGCGCGGCGAACTTTTTGATTCGCCCGGCATTTTTCCGTCCGGCGTCGGGTTCATCGCCGCGACCAGCATGAACTGCGACGGAAACGTCATCGTGCCCGCCGCGCGCGAAATCGTCACGATGCCCTCTTCGAGCGGCTGGCGCAGCGTTTCCAGCACACTGCGCTTGAACTCCGGCAGTTCGTCCAGAAACAAAACGCCGTTGTGCGCGAGGGAAATTTCGCCCGGCGTCGGATTGATGTTGCCGCCCAGCAGTCCGGCATCGCTTGCCGTGTGATGCGGCGCGCGGAATGGCCGCTGCGTCACGAGCGCCTGCCCCGCTTTCAGCAAACCGACGATGCTGTGAATCTTC
>JAYVCM010000212.1:0-4669 GCA_043749955.1 Limisphaerales bacterium
GCGCTGCGCTGGTGGCATCTGCTGGGCACGCTCTGGTGCCTCCCGATTTTGGTGCTGACCCAGACGTATATTTTTGGAATCAAGCGCCCGCTGCTGAAACGATTTTCCCCGGCCACCGCCGACCGGCGCGTGCGGCAGGCCGCGCGACTGGGGATGAGCGTTCTGGTCAAGCCGTTCCCGTTCGGCAAAATGGAGTATCAAAATTTTTCCAGCGAAACGTTTGCGCGCCCGGCCATCGTCATCAGCAACCATCAATCCGCCGTGGACGTGCTGGTCGCGTTCATCATGTCGAGCGACCTGTGCATGACGGTGAAAAAACGCGTCTATGAAACGCCCATCCTCGGCATCGCCTGCCAGTGCCTCGGCCATGTGGTGATCGAACCCAACCACCCCGCCGCCACGCTCGAACGCTGCCGCCAGCGGCTCAACGCGGGCCTGTCGCTCCACTTTTTCCCGGAAGGCACGCGCTCGCAGGACGGTTTTGTCCAGCGGTTCCATCGCGGCGCGTTTGAGCTGGCGGTGGAGTTGAACCAGGAAATTTTGCCGGTCGTCTTGTGCGACACGAACACCGCCATGCCGCGCGACGCTTATTGGTTCGAGCCGTATCACGCGACCGCGCGCGCCCTGCCGCGCGTTACGCCGCAAAATTTCGACTACACGCTCGGCGCGACCGCGCTGATGCGGCACTGCGAAAAAATTGTCCGCGACTCGCTGCAACAGCAGCTCGACGAACTCAACACGCCGCGCGTGCTGTGCCGCAAAGTCAAGCGGCTCTACCGTTACCAAGGGGTCTATGCCGAAAAACTCGCGCACTGGAAATTGAAGTTTGACCCCGTGTTTGCCGCGCTGGACGGCGTCGTGCCGCGCCACGCGTTCATCCTGGATCTCGGCTGCGGTTTCGGTTTTGCGACGCACTGGCTGGCGCAAGGCACCGACACCCGCACGTTTCTTGGCGTGGACTCGGACGAAAATAAAATCCGCACCGCCCAGCGCACGGCGACGGATCATCCGCGCATCCAATTTGAAACTGGCGACATTTTGGAACGCGACTACCCGCCGTGCGACGCGGTTTTGCTGCTGGATGTGCTGCACTATTGGACGCCGGAAAAGCAGCAGTTGATTCTGGAGAAGGCGCGGCGCGCACTGCGGCCCGGTGGAAAACTGGTGTTGCGCGACGGAGCCAAGGCGGATGTCAGCGCGCACCGGCACGTTCACCGCTGGGAAATTTTTGCGACGAAACTCGGCCTGAACCAGAGCGGCGACGGGCTGCACTTTCAGACGCTCGCGGAGTTGGAGGCGGCGCTGAAACGCGCCGGCTTCGCACACTGCGAAATCATCCGCGCGGCCGGGCGCGGCTCGAACGTGCTGCTGGTCGCCACGGTTGGGTGAAGCCCCAAAAACATCGGCGCGGTCGCATCTCGATTTCTTGACGGGAGCAGCCGCCGTCCACGAATCCCAAGGGGATTCCGGCTCATAGCCCAAGGTCGTCCCGCAAAGCGGGAAGCCACCCTGGGTGAATCGCCAGGAGAAAATCACAACCCCAACGGGGTTGCGGCGTCGGTGAACGTGGCCGGGCCGGGCCGCAACCCCGTTGGGGTTGGCGGAATTCCTGACGACGTTTACCCAGGGTAGCTCGTGCCTCGCAACCCCGCGGCTGCGGGGCTGATTGACACAATCCCTTTGGGATTGAGCAAGGAGGCCTTCGTCAAGATCGAGATGCGGCCCACCAGCGACGGCGCATCTCAGTTTCTTGCAGTCAGAAGTTTTCTCTCATTAACACCATTTCCCAATGACAAACGGCAGATTGGCGGCTGGTAGGGCGGCGCTGCCGCGCCGCTTCCCCGCAACAACGGTGATTCATGCCAGCGTCGCGGCAGCGACGCCCTACCAACGCACCGATTGTTTTTGAGAAATGGTATAACACCCGGATTCATCCGGGTGGTGTGTGGGCTTGAGGGAGCAGAACGGTTTTAACCGTTTCCGAGTCGCGATTCATCCCACGTCCCGGCCAAACCGTTGAAACGGTTGTGGCTCGCCGGCGCTTCTCACCGGACTGAAGTCCGGTGTTAATGAATGGTTGCAAGAAATCGAGATGCGGCCCACCAGCGAACCTCATACGGTTTGCAATTGTCTTCTGAAAACCCCCGCGCTAATTTCGCGGCGGGAAATATGAAGGCTTATCGCACCGGCAAAATCCAAACAGTTGCCATCCTCGGCGGCGGTCCCGCCGCCTGCACGCTGGCCGTGCTGCTCCAGCGGCGGGGAATCCGCACCGCCATCTTTCACCTGCCCAAACGCGCGCCGCTCCTCGTCGGCGAATCGCTCGTGCCCGCCATCATCCCGCTGCTGCAACTGCTCGGCGTGGAGGACGAGGTCCGCGCCTACAGCACGTTCAAGCCCGGCGCGACCTTCAACATCCGTGAACCGGAAAATTATTCGTTTTATTTCCATCAGCTCATCGGCACCACGCGCTATTCCTACAACACGCCGCGCGACCAGTTCGACGACACGCTGCTGAACGCGGCGCGCAAGGCGGGTGCAAAAATCATCGAGGCGGCGGCGGGCGTGGAAAAAATTCCCGGCACGGACCGGGTGCGGTTGAGCGCGGACACGCTCGCGGCGGCGGGAGATTTTTTCGCCGATGGAGCGCCGGTCTCCGACCCGGCCAGTCTTAATACAACGAGCCGGGTCGGAGACCGGCGTTCCACCCAGCCGGACCTGATCGTGGACGCCACCGGCCGTGTGCGGTTGCTCTCCAATCTGCTGAAAATCCCCAGCACCGAAGGCCGGCGCAAGGACACCGCGCTCTTTGCGCACGTGGACCAGACGCTGCTCGACCACGAAGGCCATGTCCACAGCACCCTGCTCGACCACGGCTGGAGCTGGCGGATTCCGCTGCCCGGCCGCGTGTCACTGGGCATCGTCATCGGCTCGGAACATCTGCCGAAATTCGGCGCGACCAAGGAGGAACGTTACGACAATCTGCTGAAACAGGATTCCGTCCTCGCCCGCGTCGCCAAAGATTCCAGGCGCCTGACGCCGGTGATGGAATACACCAACTACCAGCTCGTCTCCCAACGGATGCAGGGTGACGGCTGGGTGCTGGTCGGCGACTCGGCGGGATTTATTGATCCGGTTTTTTCCAGCGGCCTCTTCATCGGGATGTTCGGCGCGACGCTGCTGGCCGAGGCGATTGAAAAAGGCACGCCGCAGGCGTTCAGCGCCTACGAAAAAGAAATCACGCACCACCTCGAGACGTGGCACGAGATCGTGGATTATTTTTACAACGGACGGCTGTTCACCTTTTTCCGCGCGGGCGAGGAGCTGCGCGACAACTGGTTCATCAAGCTGTCCATGCCGCACGTCGCCAAGCATCTGGGCCGCATCTTCAGCGGCGCGGCCTCGACTTCCAGCTACAGCCTCGGCCTGCTGCGGTTCGGGATGAAATACTGCCTGCGCGACGCCGACCCGAAGGAAACGGCGGTGCGATAAGCCTCTGATTTTTTACCCGCTGGAAATTTTGGAAATCAATGGCGCGCGGGGAAAAAGCGGCGGTGAACCGACCGCAGTCCAGACGCTCCGCGACCACTTACGCTTTCAAACCGCGCGAAGCGTCTGGACTGCGGTTGCTTCAGCACCGCTTTGAAAGACGTGCTGAAAAAAACGGATGGCACGCTTCACTTGCACCACCAATGGCAGCAACGTCCGCAAAATGTCACACTTTTGATTTTGGTTTCCGGTCTTTGATTTTCTATCGTGGGCGCACGATGGAAGCCGTGCGCCGCGCCGTGATTGATGTCGGCACCAACTCGATCAAGTTGTTGGTGGCGGACGTGCGTGGTCGCGACGTGACGCCCATACACGAGGAAAGCAAGCAGACCCGCCTCGGCAAAGGCTTTTACGAGACGCACCAGCTCCAGCCCGAGACCATCGCGCACACCGCCGAGGCCGTCTGGGAATTCGCCGAGATCGCGCGCGAAAAAGATTCCCAGTCCATCCGCGTCATCGCCACCAGCGCCGCGCGCGACGCGATGAATCCCACCGACCTCACCTCCGCCATCGAACGCGCCTCCGGGCTCAAGACGGAAATCATCTCCGGCGCGCGCGAGGCCGAGTGGGCGTTTCAAGGCGTGGCCACGGACGGCGAACTGGCGAAGCAGCCGCTGCTGCTGCTCGATGTCGGCGGCGGCAGCACGGAATTCATCGTGGGCCAGGGCACCAAAAAACATTTCGCCCACAGCTTTCCGCTCGGCACGGTGCGGCTGCTGGAAAAATTTCCGCACAGTGATCCGCCGACGCGCGCGGAATTCAATGTCTGCCGCGACTGGCTGAAAAAATTTCTGCATCACGAAGTCCGTCCGCAACTGGAGCCCGCCTTAAACAATGAAGCGGGCGAAATCCAGCTCATCGGCACCGGCGGCACGACGAGCATCCTGGCGCGCATTGATAAAAAACTGGAACGTTTCGACCGCGAGAAAATCGAGCGCGCCACCTTGAGCTTTGATGCGGTTGTCGCGCACCGGAAACATTTGTGGAAGCTGCCGCTGCTCGAGCGCAAGGAAGTCCCTGGCCTGCCGAAATCGCGCGCGGACGTGATTCTTACTGGCGTCCTGATTTACGAGACCGTGATGGCGGAATTCGGTTTCCAGCAGTTGCGCGTCAGCACGCG
>JAYVCM010000213.1:0-3701 GCA_043749955.1 Limisphaerales bacterium
GCCGCAACCGCGTGTGGAGGGCGGGTGGCTCGTGTGCAGCCCCGAAACGGTCCCGGCATTTTCCGCCGTCGGATATGTTTTCGCGCGCGACCTGCAAAAAGAAATCAACGTGCCGGTGGGAATCATCACGGAGGCGTTTGGCGCGAGCACGGCGGAAGCGTGGATTCGCCGCGAGACGATGGCCGCCGATCCAAAACTGAAGCCGATGCTGGATCGCTTTGATGCGGCGGTGGAAAAATTCCGCACCAATCCGCCGCCGGTCGTCGCGCCGCCGCGCTCGGAGGACGTGTCGGCCACGAACGATGTCGTTGCCACCACCAATGCGATTGGTGGACGCACCAATGCGGTTGCCGGCGGACGTCGTCGCGGAGGCGGCCCGCCGCGCGATCCAGTTCAGGACCAGCACAACGCCACCGTGTTGTTCAACGGCATGATCAATCCCGTCATCCCGTTCGCCATTCGCGGCGTCATCTGGTATCAGGGCGAGTCCATCGTGGACGCGAACAAGGGCGGCATCGCGCTGTATCCGCGCGTGCAGGCCACGCTTGTCCGCGACTGGCGCAGGCTGTGGGGCGAAGGCGATTTTCCGTTTTACATCGTGCAGCTCGCGGGGCAGGAAGCGGCGAGCAACAGTCCGCTCGTGCGCGAGGCGCAGGCCACGGTGCTGTCGCTGCGGAACACGGGCATGGCCGTCGCGACGGACATCGGCGAGGCGAAGAATGTCCATCCGCACAACAAGCAGGACGTGGGCGACCGGCTCGCACGCATCGCGCTGGCAAAAACTTACGGAAAGAAAATGGAATTCTCCGGGCCGGTGTATCAGTCCCTGAAAATCAAAGGCGGCACGGTGCGGATAAAATTTTCCCACGCCGACGGGTTGACGGCGAAAGACGGAACGTTGAAATGGTTCACTATCGCGGGTGCGGACGGAAAATTTGTTCCCGCCGAGGCGAAGATTGACGGCAACACAGTCGTCGTGAGCAGTCTGGAAGTCGCCGCGCCGGTTAGCGTGCGCTACGCCTGGGTGAATTTTCCCGACGGCGGCCATCTTTACAACGCCGCCGGCCTGCCCGCCGCGCAGTTCCGCACGGACGCACCCATGCTTTCGGTCGAATAAATTTTCATGAACAAAAAAACTTTTCTCATCGGCTGGCCGCTCGTCGCCCTCGCGCTGGCCGCGTCCGCGCAGACGAACAATCCGCTGGCCGACGGTGGAAATTCCGGCGGCTACGACATGGCGCCCGAAACGCGGCTCGAAGTGGTCGAAGCCGCCGTCGCGCAGATTCCGACCAAGCTGCCGCCGGGGCCGTTCTCGCCGACGTGGGAATCGCTCAAGGAAAATTACCAGGTGCCGCAGTGGTTTGTCGGCGCGAAGTTTGGATTATTCATGCACTGGGGACTTTATTCTGTGCCGGCGCATCACAACGAGTGGTATGAAAAACACATGTATGGCGCGGAGCGGCAGTGGCACGCGGAACACTTTGGCCCGCAGGAAAAATTCGGCTACAAGGATTTCATCCCGCTGTTCACGCAGGAAAGATTTGATCCCGACGCGTGGGCGGAATTGTTCAAGAAATCCGGCGCGAAGTTCGTCATCCCGACCGCACAGCACCACGATAATTTTGCGATGTGGGACAGCGCGGTGACGCCGTTCAACGCGAAGCAAATGGGGCCGAAGCGTGATTTGATCGGCGATCTGGCGAAGGCCGTGCGGAAACAGGGATTAAAATTCGGCGTGTCGAATCATGGCATCGAAAATTTTCAATTCATCAATCCGCCGCGCGATTTGGCCGAGCTGCTCAAGACGAATGCCGCCGACCTTTACGATCCGAAGTGGGCGGATTTTTACAACGTCGCCGACCGCAGCGACGCGGCGTGCGAAAAATTTCTCGTGAACTGGTTCGCGCGCAACGTCGAGCTGATTGACAAATACCAGCCGGACATGCTGTGGTTCGACAACGGCGTGGATCAGCGCTACCTCGACCCGCTGAAGCTGCGTGTCGCCGCCTACTACTACAACCGCGCGAAGGAATGGGGCAAACCCGTTTCGTTAAGCACCAAGAAAGCCGCCTACGCGCCGGGCAATAAAAACACGGAGACCATTGGCTCGATCATTGATTTTGAAAAAATCGGCGGGCGCTCGCCGTCGGGCATCCGCACGGGCGTCTGGCAGGTGGACGAACCCATCGGCAGCACCTGGGGCTACACCGACGGCATGAAAATCGCGGGTGCGGGTTCGATTATTTCCAAGCTCGCCGACACCGTCAGCAAGAACGGCACGCTGCTGCTGAATCTTTCGCCCAGGGCCGACGGCACGTTTCCGCAGGAGCAGCAAGACACCCTGCGCGAAATCGGCGCGTGGCTCGGCGTGAACGGCGAGGCGATTTATGACACGCACAACTGGATCAAGTTCGGCGAGACGGATCGCGAACAAAAATTGAACGTGCGCTTCACCGTGAACGGCGAGGCGCTTTACGCCCTCATCCTCGGCAACTGGCCGGAAAAAGAAATCGTCATCAAATCGCTCGCGGCCAATTCCGGCGAAGGAAAAATTGAAGGCGTCTATTTGCTCGGCGGCGGCAAGGTGGAGTTCACGCCGGACGCAACCGGCTTGAAAATAAAACTGCCCGTGACTGCGCCGGGCAAATACGCCTGGGTTCTGAAAATCACCGGCCTGAAAATGAATCCGCCGACATGGACGGAATCGGGGAATCCGCAGTTGCCAGGCGGATCCGGTGGAAAATAAAAACCAACAACCAAATGAAACTTTCAAAACCAACCAAAAATGGATCTCGTCCGTTTTTCAATCTGCTGACTGCGGCAATCTTGGCGGCAACCGCGCAAAATATTTTTGCGCAGCTCGTGGACGGGCAGCCGAAAAATGAAACCCAGGTTTCCGCGCGCCGCGAAAATTTTCCGGCCAACACGAATCTGCCGTCGCTGTTTCTCATCGGCGATTCCACCGTGCGCAACGGACGCGGCGATGGCGGCGGCGGCCAATGGGGCTGGGGCGACCAGCTCGCGCCGTTTTTTGACACGAGCAGGATCAACGTCGTCAACCGCGCGCTCGGCGGCACGACGGCCCGGACTTACTATCGCGATTTCTGGCCGCGCACGCTCGCGCTCATCAAGTCCGGCGATGTGGTCATCATGCAGTTCGGCACGAACGGCGGCCCGATCAACGACGCCTCGCGCGCGCGCGGCGAGTTGCACGGCATCGGCGACGAGTCGCAGGACATCACCAATCTCGTCACCAAAAAATTTGAGACGGTTCACACCTTTGGCTGGTATGAGATGAAGATGATTGCCGAAGCCCGCGCAAAGGGCGCGACGGCGATGATCTGCTCGCTCATCCCGCGCAACACCTGGCGCGATGGCAAAACGGCGCGGCCGGGCGCAGATAGCGCGGCTCATTGGGCGGCAGAGGCGGCGACGGCGGCGAAAGCCTCTTTCATTGACCTCAACGAAATCATCGCGCGCCGATACGATTCGCTCGGCCAGGACGCGGTGAAGGAACTCTTCGTCGCCAACGCCGGGCCGCACACGAGTTTGGCGGGGGCGCAGACGAATGCGTTGTGTGTCGTGTCCGGGCTGAAGGCGTTGAAGGAAAATCCGCTCGCGACATTTTTCTCGGCCAACGCCGCAGGCGTTGCGCGGGCGGACTTGAGCCAGACTGTGTCAAACAAAGCTGAACCAATGTA
>JAYVCM010000214.1:0-9880 GCA_043749955.1 Limisphaerales bacterium
CCGCTCGTCGAGGCCGTCGCCTGCCATCATGCGCCGCGCCGCTGCGGTTCCAGCACCATCTGCCTCGCCGGCGTCATCCACATCGCCGACGCCTTGCAACACGCGCAGTCGCCGCACCCCGACGTCGTCCCCAATCCCGTGGATCTGGAATACCTCAAGCAGACCGGCCTCGACACGCACTACGAAAGCTGGCGCGCCGACCTGAACCAGCGTTGAATCCGAAAGCCGAAAGCCGAAGGCCGGAATATTTACCATGAAGGGCATGAAGGGCATGGAGAGAAAAACTTCATGGACTTCATGGGTTTCATGGTTAAATCGTTTTTCTTTCGGCGCTCAGATTTCAAGTTGAAGCAATTCCATTTGACTGCGCGCCTCATCCGTAATCTCATGGGGCATGAAGTTCTGGAAAATAATTCCCATCGTCGCCGTGATTTTATTTTCACTCGCGGGACTCGTGCCCGTCAGCGTCGCTCAGGACGAGGGTGCCGATTATCCGCCGCCGCATGTCCGCGAGAATTCCATCGCTCTCTTCAACGGCAAGGATTTCACCGGCTTCACCTTTTGCATGAAGGACGAGGCCGCCCCGGCGCCGACCTGGACCGTCACCAACGGCGTCATCCATTGCACCGGCACCCCGACCAGCTACCTCCGCTCCACACAGGTCTTCAGCAATTATTTTCTCACCGTCGAATGGCGCTTCGTGAAGATCGCGCCCAAGGCCGACAACACCGGCGTCCTCGTCCACATGCAGCCGCCCGACAAACTCTGGCCGCCGTGCGTGCAGGTCCAGGGCAAGCACACGCGCATGGGCGATTTGATTTTGATGGCCGGCGCGGAATCCAAGGAGCACAAAGGCAAGGACGCCAACACGCCCGTGCTCATGCGCAGCCAGCTCATCGAGCAGCCGGCGGAAAAACCCGTGGGTGAATGGAACAAATTTGAAACCATCTGCCTCCACGGCAAAGTCGAGTCTTTCATCAACGGCAAATTTGTGAACGAGACGACCGAATGTTCCGTCAACTCCGGCTTCATCGGCATGCAGTGCGAAGGCGCGGAATTTGAGATCCGCTCGATCATTTTTACGCCGCTGAAGTATTAAACTGGCAATCTGGTAGGGCGGAGCTGCCGCTCCGCCCCAATTAAAATTGAGCCTCCTTACGTCGGCTGCTACAACAATTTCACACCGCCACTTTTTCCTTCACCCACGCCTTCGCCTCGTCCGGCGTCTTCAATTCATCCGCCAGTTGCTTCTCCCGGATTTCCGCCAGCAACACGCCCAGTCCCCTGCCCGGCCTGACGCCCAGCGCCATCAGATCATTTCCCGTCAGCAGCGGCGGACGGATTTGCGGCTGATGTTTCAATTCCTCCGCCTGCTCCACCAGAAAATTGTAATACTCCAGATCGCCGTGCGAGCCGAGGCAGTCCAGCTTGTGCAACTCCAGTTCCAGCGGAAACGTCTCGCGCAGCAGCAGCCGTCGCAATGTGGCCTTGCGCATCTGCCGCACGTCCTTGAACTGCATGTGATGCCGCACGCACGCCACGATTTCATCCGTCGGTTTGTTTGGAAATTTTAGCCGCTGCAAAATTTTTTCCGCCATCTCCGCGCCGACTTTTTCGTGGCCGTAAAAATGGATTTTGCCCGTCGCCGCGTCGCGTTCCGCCGTCACCGGCTTGGCGACATCATGCAACAATACCGCCCACGACAATGTTTCCGGCGCGTCCACCGGAAGTTTTTCCAGCATCAAGCAGATGTGATTAAACACACTGCCTTCGGGATGAAAATCCGGTGACTGCTCGCAAGCAATCGTCGCCGCCAGTTCCGGCAAAATGTGTTCCAGCAATCCGCTCTCGCGCAGCAAAACCAGACCGCGCGAGGCCGGCTGTTGGAGTTCACGCTTTAGCGTGTTCCCGGACAAGCTAAAGCTTGAACTCCAACTTGGTGGCGCAAATAATTTCAGCAGCTCATCCCGCACCCGCTCGGCGCTGATGACTTTTATTTTCGGCGCAAGCGTTTGGATGGCCGCAAAAGTCTTCGCCTCAATCTCAAACCCCAGCCGCGCCGCGAACCGCACGGCACGCAACATCCGCAAATGATCTTCACCAAAACGTTCCTCCGGCGAGCCGATGGTGCGGATGATTTTCGCGCGTAAATCTTTTTCGCCACCGACCCAGTCGTGGATTTTTTTTGTGAGCGGATCGTAAAAAAGTCCGTTCACCGTGAAATCACGGCGCGACGCATCCGCCTCGGCGTTGGCAAAAACAATTTTTTCCGGACGCCGGCCATCCTGATAATCCGCCTCCGCGCGGAACGTGGCCACCTGAAATTGCTGGCCGTGCTCGACGACGATCATCACGCCGAATTTCCTGCCGACGGGAATGGTTTTGCGGAACAGTTTTTCCACCTGCTCCGGCCTGGCGTCCGTGGCGATGTCAAAATCCAGCGGCTCACGGCCGAGCAAAAAATCGCGCACACAGCCGCCCACCCAGAACGCGGCAAAGCCCGCCGCTTGCAGGCGCGCAGCAATTTCTTTGGCGATGGCTCTGGGTGCAGCGGCGGTCATTGGCAAATCACGCAATCATTTCATTGGTGTAGCAGCCGACGTGAGGAGGCTCAAATATTTCCCCCCCGGCATTTGAAATGAGCCTCCTCACGTCGGCTGCTACATGATTTCATCACGCGTAGAGCGGGCCGAAATTTTCGCAGGCGCGGTAGTCGGAGCTTTCCAGGCACGTTGTGCCGAACGCCGCCCAGGCGCTGGGACGGAAAATTTTCGGCTGCTCCACGTTGTGCATGTAAACGGGAATCCGCAGCATCGCCGCGAGCGAAATCAAATCCGCGCCGATGTGGCCGCAACTGATCGCGCCGTGGTTCGCGCCCCAGTTGTTCATCACCGAATAGACATCGCGGAACGCACCGTGGCCCGTGAGCTTCGGCGCGAACCACGTCGTCGGCCAGGTCGGGTTCGTGCGCTGATCCAGCGCGTCGTGGACTTTTTCCGGAAGGTCAACGGTGTAGCCCTCGGCGATTTGCAGCGCGGGGCCAAGGCCTTTGACGAGATTCAAACGGCACATCGTCACCGGCATTCCACCACGCGTGAGGAAGCGCGTGGACCAGCCGCCGCCGGGAAAATATTCCGTGATGCTCGGATGCCACGTCGTCGCGCCGAGACATTTCTTCGTCTCGGTCTTGGAAATTTCCCAGAACGGTTTCATCGCGGGCTGGCCGTCGCGTTCCATTTGTCCCGTGCCGTCGAGCGTGGCCGGGCCGGAATTGATGAGATGCAAAATGCCGTCCGCCGCGTGACCGTCGAGCGTGTGGCCGGAAACGCGCTTCACCGAATCCGCGCTCCAATACGTCCGCACGTCCGCAAAAATCTGCGCGGTGTTCGTGAGCAGATGACCGAACAGCATCGAAGCGCCGTTGAGACAATCGTTTTCCGTGGCGACGATATACGGCGCGCGAATTCCGTTCCAGTCGAACGACGTGTTGAGAATCGCTTCGAGAAAATCTCCGTTCGGCTGGTAATCCGTCCACTGGCGCTGGCCTTGAAAACCGGACGCGATGGCGTTGTGGCCTTGCGCTTCTTCGCCGAAACCCATCTTCGCCAAAACGGGATTGCCGACCATGAGGTCTCGCGCGATGAGCGACATCTTCACAGATTTTTCCCACTCGCTGTTGAGCGATTTGCGCGAGCGCTTGGTCTTGGGCGAATTGTAATCTTTGCCTTCGGGACAATTCTGTTTCACCCACGCGAGCGCCTTCGTGTATTCGGCCTGATCGAAAATGCCCTTGTCCATGCGGCGCAGAAATTCCGTCATGTCAATCGTCTCGACGCGCATCCCCAGATAATCCTCGAAGAACGGCTGGTCCACGATGGAACCGGCGATGCCCATCGAGACGCCGCCCATGCCGAGATAAGATTTGCCGCGCATCAACGCGACCGACAAACCGGCGCGAACAAAGCGGAGAATTTTTTCCTGCACATCGGCGGGAATCGTCTTGTCGCCGCCGTCCTGCACATCGCGTCCGTAAATGCTGAACGCGGGAATTCCTTTTTGCGTATGTCCGGCGAGCACCGCCGCGAGATAAACTGCGCCAGGCCGTTCCGTGCCGTTGAAACCCCAGACGGCTTTCGGCACCGAAGGATTCATGTCCATCGTTTCGCTGCCGTAGCACCAGCAGGGCGTGACGGTGAGCGACACGCCGACATTTTCGCGCGCAAATTTTTCCGCGCAGGCCGCCGCTTCCGCCACGCCGCCGATGCAAGCGTCGGCGATGACGCACTCGACCGGCTCGCCATTCGGATAACGCAGCGTGGATGAAATCAATTTCGCGGCGGACTTCGCCATGTCCATCGTCTGTTTTTCGAGCGACTCGCGGACGCCGCCGAGGCGACCGTCAATCGTCGGACGAATGCCAATCTTGGGAAGCGAGCCGTTGAAGACAGAAAGTTTCATGTGTGATGTAAAAATTTAGTTGATCCGTGCGGCAAAAGATAATTTCCCGCGCCGGCCTTGCGCAAGCCAATCCACTCGGACATTTGTTGGCGGGCTGGCCGGCGGAGCGCGCCTTGATGCTGTAGCAGCCGACGTGAGGAGGCTCATTCCATTCTTCGGTTTTTTAGTTGGAGCCTCCTTACGTCGGCTGCTACACAAATTTCCCCGGATTCAAAATGCCGTGCGGGTCGAGGGCGCGTTTGATGGTGCGGTGCAGCGCGTCCGCCTCCGGGGAAACCGCCAGCGGCCACCAGCGTTTTTTGGCGAGGCCGATGCCATGTTCGCCCGTGATCGCGCCGCCGGAGGCCAGCACCCAGCGGAAAAGTTCGTCGAGACATTTTTCCGCGCGGGCCTCCGCGCCGGGCCGCGTGTAATCCACCATCACGTTCGTGTGGATGTTGCCGTCGCCCGCGTGGCCGAAACAGGCGAGCTGCAAGCCGTGTTTTTTTTGCAGCGTGGCGGCGAACTTGAAAAGCTCCTCCAATTTTCCGCGCGGCACGACGATGTCCTGGTTCAATTTCGTCAGCCCGGTGTCGCGGAGCGCGTAGGAAAATTCCCGGCGGATCTGCCAGACAACTTCGCATTGTTCCGCGCCAAATCCGCGTTCGACGAACAACGGTTTTTGCTGGCGGATGATTTTTTCCACGACGGCAATTTCCTGGCGCACGGAATTTTCCTGTCCATCCAACTCAACAATCAGATGCGCCTTGCAGCCAAGGAGGCGTTTGCTGCCGGTGCGCTTGGCGGCGGCGGCGAGCGTGAATTCATCCGCGAGTTCGGCGGCGCACGGCAAAAAACCGGCGGCAAAAATTGCCTGCAACGCGCGCACGGCGGCGCTCATGGAATTGAAGCCGACGGCGAGATTCGCGCGGAATGGCGGGAGCGGGATGAGTTTCAACGTCGCCTCCGTGATGACGCCCAACAATCCTTCCGAGCCGACGAAGAGCCGGTGCAGATCAAAGCCGGTTTTGTTTTTATGCGTGCGGCCACCGAGCTTGACGATGTCGCCGTTGGTCAAAACAACTTGGAGGCCGAGCACATAATCGCGGGTGACTCCGTATTTCAAGCAGCGCGGGCCGCCGGCGTTGGTGGCGATGTTGCCGCCGATGGAATTGTTCGCGCGGCTCGCAGGGTCGGGCGGATAATACAATCCGCGCCGCTCGACGGCCGCTTGAAATTCTGCCGTGTTCACCGCCGGCTGGACGACAGCGACGAAATCCCTGGCGTTGATCTCCAAAGTTTTCGTCATGCGCTCGGTCGAGAGCGCGATGCCGCCGTGCATCGGCACACAGCCGCCAACGTAGCCGTGCCCCGCGCCGCGCGGGGTGACGGGAATTTTATTCTTGTGCGCGAACCGTAAAATTTTGGAAACCGATTGGGCGGAGCGTGGCAGCGCGACAGCATCCGGCTGGTGGACGGCGAACCATTTGTCGCCGGCGTATTTTGCGAGCGTGGCGGGTTCGAGAAAAATTTCGCCGGGCAGGATTTTTTTCAACTGCCGGAGCTGGCGGGAAATTTTCATTCGGCAGGCGCAGCGAGGAATTCCTGCACGTCGGCAACTTCGTCTTCGGGGACTTCAATCAACAGCATGGAAGCGGTGGACATGGTTCTGCCAAACCAGGCAGAGGTGTTTTCGTTGGCCACGAAGGGATGAAAACCCGCGGCTTCCAACCGCGAGCGAATCATGTCCGCATCGGCGAGATTGAAGTTGGTGGCGATGGTGACAAGTTTCATTTTACAGTTTCTCCGCGCGCCTCGGCGAAGACGAGCACGCCCGCGCCGGTCTGCACGGTGCTTTGCACCTGCGCCTCGATATGCTGGCCGACGTGGGCCTGGCCGTTGCTGATGACAACCATGGTGCCGTCGGGCAGGTAGCCGATGCCCTGCCCTTTTTCGCGGCCTTCGCGGACGATTTTGAGCTGGATGACTTCGCCGGGAATCATCGCGGCCTTCATCAGGTGCGACACTTCCTGGAGATTGACGCACACGACGCTTTGCAGACTGGCGACCTTGGCGAGGTTGGAATCGTTGGTGAAGAGCTTGGCGTTGAGGTTGCGCGCGAGCCGGACGAGCTTGGCGTCCACGCCTTTTTCCTCGGGGAAATCGCCGTCATGGATGCGGACTTCCATCTTCGAGTTGTTTTGCAGCCGGTTCAACATCTCAAAACCGCGCCGGCCGCGCGCGCGCTTGATGTCGTCGGCAGAATCCGCGATCTGCTGCAGCTCCAGCAGCACGAAACGCGGCACGACAATCAGCCCTTCGATGAGGTGCGTTTCGATGAGGTCGGCGATGCGCCCGTCAATGATGACGCTGGTGTCGAGCAGCAAAAGATTGTCCGGCTTGTTTTGCGGCGAGAAGCGGACGTAGGGGATGATGAGCGAGAAATCCTCCTTGTTGCTGCGCATGGCGAGCACGATGCCGATGTAGCCGAAACTAAGAAACAGGCCGAGGCGCATGAGCCAGCGCGACTTGTCCTCGGCGTTGTCAAACAGGCCGGAGCGGTCAATCAGCAGCGCCACGACAGTGCCGAGCAGGAGTCCGAACGTCGTCGCGGAAAAGGCGCGGAGGGAAAAGCCCTTGAGCATTTCATCAATGGCGATGAGCAGGCCGCCGAAGCCGAAGCCGACCATCACGCCGAACATCTGGCCGTGCGACGAGCCGACGTATTCCGGGCGCACCTGGCTGACCGCGTAGCCGCCCACGGTGCACAGGACGAGAAATAAAAACCGGATGGACCAGAGCGGTGTCATTTGCGTTTGATTTTGGCTGGGGGGTTGGTGGCGGGCGGTTTTTGCGCCCACAGGATGCCCCAGAGGCCGACGCGGTTCAAGTTGCTGCTGGTGATGGAAAGATTCGCCGCGAGGCTCTGGACGTTGGTGGCCAGCTCCTGGTTTTGCAGCAGGGTGCCGGCGAGTCCCCTGCCCGCCTGCAGATCCGCCGTGAGCAGTTTCAAAGTCACGGTCAGCTCGTCAATGTTCTTCGTCGCATGGCCGATGGTGGCGCCGTTGGTGGCGAGAATTTCCTGCGCGGAACCGGCGAGCTGCGTGAGTTCGGCGGAGAAACTGACGAGGTTGCTCACGGCGAGAGTGACCTGCGTGCCGTTGGTGGCCACGAGGGAATTGATGCTGGCCACCGCGCCGAGCGCCTGCTCGGTGAAGGCTTTCATGTTCGTCAGCGCCGCGCCGAAACCGGAGAGCGTCTGGGCGTTCAGCACCTGTGAACGCAAATCCGTCACCGACGCATCCAGTTTTTGCGCCGTCTCATCCATGCGTTTGATGAAGCCCGCCGCGCCGCGCGCGACCTCCTGCAAATCGAACGGCTCCTGACAGCTGATCTCCGCATTGTTGGTCAGCACCGGCAATTGGTTCTCCGTCGGGATGACCGAGACAAATTGATCACCAAGAAAGCCCGCCTGCTCGATGACGAACCGCGCGTCGTGATAGATCGGAAAATCTTTGTAGATCTGGAGGAGGATGGTGACGCTCTTGCCACCGGGCAGCACGAGCTGGATGTCCTTCACGCTGCCGACCTGCACGCCCGCGAGCAGGACGCTGGCGCGCGGCTTGAGGCCGCCGACGTTCACCGCGTTGAGCTTGAGCGCGTAGGTGCCGCGGAACGCGCTCGCGCCCTTGCTGAACTGGATGACCAGCACCGCGAGCAGCGCCAGCCCCAGAAACACAAACAGCCCGACTTTTATTTCCAATCGTGATTTTTCCATGGTCAAAAATGATTTTCCTTCAGGTCGGCCACGCCGTCAATGAATTGCCGCACCACGGCGTCCGGCGACGCGAACATTTCTTCGGGCGTCCCGTGCGCGTAAATTTTTTTCTGGTGCAGCAGGAACACGTGGTTGCCCACGCGCCGGGCGGTCCGCATGTCATGCGTCACCACCACGCTGGTCACCTTCAACTGGTCGCGCACGCGCAGGATCAACTGGTCAATGCTGTCCGACACAATCGGGTCCAGTCCGGTCGTCGGCTCGTCGTAAAGCACGATCTGCGGCTCATAGACGATGGCCCGCGCCAGCCCGACGCGCTTGCGCATCCCGCCCGAAAGCTCCGCCGGATTTTTATTTTCCGTGCCCGACAGGTTCACCATCTCCAGCGCCGCCGCCACGCGCCTGGCGACCTCCGCCTCGGTCAGATTTTCATGCCGGCGCAGCCCGAACGCCACATTTTCCGCCACCGTCATGGAATCAAACAACGCCGCGCCCTGGAACACCATCCCGAATTTCCGGCGCACCCGCAGCAACTGGCGCTCGTTCATCCCCACGATGCTTTCGCCGTCCACCAGCACCTCGCCGGCGTCCGGCTGGAGCAGGCCGATGAGATGTTTCAGCAAAACACTTTTGCCGCCGCCGCTGCGCCCGATGATCACGGCGGATTCGCCGGTCTCGATGCGCAGATCCACGCCGTCGAGGACCGGCTGCGGGCCGAATTTTTTTTTCAGGTCGCGCGTTTCGATCATAGTCCCAAGATGACGCAGAGCTGCTGCAGGGTGAGCGTCAGGAAAAAGTTGCTGATGAGGATCGTGATGGACGCATACACCACCGCCTCCGTCGTCGCGCGCCCGACGCCTTCCGCACCATTTTGGCAGGAGAGACCCTTGTAACAGCCGATGAGCGCGATGATGCCGCCATAGATGACCGATTTGATCAGCCCGATCATCACGTCCGCATTGTGCGAGTATTTCAGCATGTTATACCACGCATAGGCCGGATCAATTCCCAGCAGGAAAACGCCCACGACATAACTCGCCGCGATGCCGACCGTCATGGATTCAATCGTCAGCAACGGCAGGGCGACGTTCGCCGCGATCAGGCGCGGCACCACGAGATAATCCACCGGATGCGTCGCCAAAGTCCGCAGCGCGTCAATCTGCTCCGTCACGCGCATCGTGCCGAGTTCCGCCGCCATGGCCGCGCCCACGCGGCCCGCGACCATGAGCGCCGTGAGCACCGGGCCGAGTTCGCTGCACATCGAGACGCTCACCACCGCCAGCGTGGCCGTGTCCATCTTGATCTTGTGAAATTGAAAATAAGTCTGCGCCGCCAGCACCATGCCCGTGAACGCCCCCGTGATGATGACGACCGACTGGGATTTGACGCCGATGAAATAAATCTGGTAGAGCAGGTCGCGCCGCGAGAACTTGAACGTGAGCGCCGACGCGACCGCCTCGCGCGCCAGCCCGGCGAGACGTCCCAGCCCCACGAGCCATTCGCCGATCCAGGTGCGCGCCAGAAAATTCATTGCGCGCTCAAACTAGCAAACTGGTTTGCATATTGCCAGCGCCGGATTTTCCGGTAGTGGCACGCGCGTCCCGCCCGTGGGTTCCAGCAAAATGTCACCCGTCATAGAAACACACGGGCGGGACGCGCGTGCCA
>JAYVCM010000215.1:0-3720 GCA_043749955.1 Limisphaerales bacterium
CACGGCGTTGCGGATGAAACTTTCCTTCGTCAGGTCGTCGCGGAAATTCGCCTGGGCCAGCGCCGCCTGTTCCGGGCTGACGAAAATTTGCCCCGGCGAACGCGCAAAAAAAACGTGAAGCTGAAGCGCATTAACAAACTCCAGCCGGTGCAGCCAGAGAACCGGCAGCGAACGTGAAGCGCTGTGTCCCAGACCATCCACCAAAGTCAATGCCTCCTCGGTGTCGGGCAGGCGAAGATAAATGCGCGTCAATAAATTGGTGTCGGCGTAGGGAATCATTCGCCACGAATGAGTTTGTCCACCATGGCGACCTGCCGGGCGGGAATCTGCCGGGGAAAAATCTTTTTAATCCGTGCGCGAAAGTCTGGCAGTTCGGTGACGCGGGCGGTGTGGGCGGCGGATTGGATGGAATAAACCCGCCCGTCGCGCCGCCGGACCTGCACCACGCCCTCGCGGTCGCAGGCGTCCAGCACGGTCGCCGGCTCGCGGTCCAGTTGGCGCACGGTGAAAATCTTCATGTCGGACAAGATGTCGGCGTTCGTGGGAAAAGTCAAGCGACCCTGCGCCACGCTGAATCGTGCGGGGCGCAGCTTGACACTGCCCCCGCCCCCGCCAGCATTGCGGAGCGCCGATCTCCGATCCGGCGCGTTTCCGGGCAAAATTCAAGGCCTGCCGGGTCGGAGACCGGCGCTCCGGGAGCAGTGTCAAGATGCGCCCTCGCGCAGCCCGGCGTCCGGCAGAACGCGCCCAACGCCGGCGCACCCGGATGGATCCGCCACCCGCCACCGCCCCTAAAAATCTCTGGACAAGCCTTAGTCTCCCTGCCGACACTCGCAGCCATGAAACCGGATGGTTGGCACAACCCGCCATCATTGGCTTTCCGCCATGTCATATATGCGAACATTTTTCCACCTCGTGCTGGTTGCGGCCATATTCGCCCTGAACACCCAGGCCCTCCGCTCCGCAGCGCAAACCAACGCGACGGTGTCCATTCCCACCGGCAAGCTGGCGTTTGTCACGAGCAAGGGCTTTGGCAGCGCCGGGAAAATTCATGTCATCGCCGGGGAGCGCCGGATCACGACGCTGGCTTACACGACGCGGGGGCTGGAGTTTTTGCCGGATGGAAAACGGATCATCTATTCCGCCAATGATACCGAAACCAATGGAGTTTTCATTTACGACCTGAAGCATCACGCCAGCACGGCACTGCTGGCCAATGTCGCAGGTGCGGAAGCTCCTTCATTGTCGCCGGACGGCAGCAAGATCGCCTTCGAGGTGTATCAAGAAGGGCGGAAGAGTTCGCAGATTTATACCGCGAAGGCGGACGGTTCCGAGGTGAAGCAGTTGACCGAAGGGCCGTATTACAACTGGACGCCCCGCTGGTCGCCCGATGGCAAACAGTTGGTGTTCGAGACCACCCGCAATGACAACCCCGACAACCATGTGCAGAATGGCGGACACCGCGACATTTATTTGATGGACGGCGATGGACAGAATCAAACCAATCTTACCAGCAACGCCTACGGCCATCATCCCGCGTGGTCACCGGATGGGAAGTTCATCGCGTATATGGCGCACGGCGGTGTGTGGGTGATGAAGGCGGACGGTTCCGCCAAACAAAACATCAGCCACGGCAAGACCCGTGATTCGGAACCGGCCTGGTCGCCGGACGGTGAATGGATTGCGTTCACCCGAACGGCGAACAATTCTCCCGACGCTGCGATGGACATTTGGATCATGAAAAGCGACGGGACGGAACAACGCCAGGTGACGTTTAACAAAACCGATTTTGATTCCTACTCTCCGAGTTGGGCGAAGTGATCCGGGTGGTTCGGATTACGCCCGGCTTGGCGCCGAACCGGTTTCACGGCGTCTTGAGCCGGTAGAAGCCGCTGCTGTTGGTTGGTGAGAGTGTTACTTGATTCTGCAAGTTGATGAGATTTAGGATTGGCGGGTTCGTCACGTCCGCCCACGAAAGTAGGTCGGTGCTTTGTTGCAGGACAACATTTGTTGAAGGAAGAACCCAAGAAAGAGCGAGGTTGCTGTTCATCCGTGAGAGGTTCAAACGGGGTGAAGTTGTCGTTTGCAAAGTCCAGATGCCGCCGTTGTTGACTGCGGCCAGCAATTTATTTCCGTCAGCCGAAGAGGCAACGGAATACCAAGCAAAAGCGGGTGCACTATTTGAAACCCAGTTTGCCCCAGCATCTGCCGAGGTGTAAATCTGTCCGGTTCTAGCGACGGCAGCCAGCTTGTTCCCATCGGCGGACGAGGCGACCGAATACCAGATTTTATTGGGCGCACTGGATAGCATCCAGTTCATCCCTGAATTTGTTGAGGTATAAATTGGACCAGAGCCGGAATTGGCATTGTTAGCCGCGGCGACCAATTTGTTGCCATCAGCCGAACTGGCAACAGAAACCCAAAATAGGCTGGGAGCATTGCTGGCCTGTTGCCAAAGCCCGCCCGAATTGGTTGAGGTGAAAATATTTCCCCATTGAACGGCTACCAGCTTGCTGCCATCAGATGATGAAGCGACCGCGTGCCAAATCGCGATGGGTGCGTTGGTGGCTTGCGTCCAGATTGCACCCGCATTGGTCGAGAAATAAATCGGGCCGCTCACCGTTCCGCCGCCGGCAACTGCCACCAGCTTGTTTCCATCGGCTGAAGCAGCAATGGAACTCCAGTATTGATAGGGCGCATTGTTTGAGGTCCAAGCAGCGCCTGCATCCGTCGAAGTATAAATAACACCGCCATATTGAACCGCCGCCATTTTGCTTCCATCCGCCGAAGCGCTAACCGAACTCCAACTGTTCGCCGGCAACCCGCTATTCATCCAACTTGTCCCGGCATTAGTTGATACGAACACCGGGCCAACTATCCGAAGACCTGACGCAATTAAAATTTTTCCATCCGCCGAAGAAGCAACGGAAACCCAATTCGTGTTCGGCGCGCTGGTCTGCGTCCACGTTTGGGCTAACGCAAAGTCGGCCATCATCAACCGCGTCACAACCAGCAGCAAAATTTTGATGGCTTTCATGGCGCGTCTGTCTTTACTCAACCACTTAACCACCCGCTATCCAAGCCCTTTCTTATTCATTCTTTCGCAGCCTACTTCATCTGCGCCAGAATCTGATCCGTGATGGCTTTCACCGCCGCTTCGGCTTCGGCATCGAGGCCCACGGTGGCTTCGCCGGATTGCGGAGATTGACAGGAAGCGCCGGGACGCCATTCACCGGTTTCGCAGAGTTCACATTCCTTCATGCCGAAGCGCGGGTCCACGAAGCCGAGGCTCTGCTTGATGTTCAGCAGTTCCTTCATCTGCGGGCCGGTGAAAGTGTTGATCGGCTTGCCGAGCTGCCCGGCCACGACGATGGTGCGGCAATACGCCTCGATGATTTCCATGCGCCAGTAGGCTTCCTCGATGTTGTTGTGGCTCCACGTCACGACGCCGTGATTGGCCATGAGGATGGTGTTGTATTGGTCGGTCAGTTCGGCGACGAGCTTGCCCATGTCCGGCGAACCGGGTGTGCGATACGGCGCGATGCCGACGGAGCAAAACACTTCATACTCCGGCAACATGCACGTCGGCGGCGCGATGCCCGCGACCGCGAACGCCGTGGCGTAGGGCGGATGACAATGGCAGGTGGCGAAGGCCTTGGGCTGGCTCTTCATCATCTGCAAGTGCATGAGGATTTCGCTCGTGCGCGGTTTCGTGCCGCA
>JAYVCM010000216.1:0-5390 GCA_043749955.1 Limisphaerales bacterium
TCTTCAAAACCGACGCCCCGCTGGAATCCATTAACGGCAGCGCCAATGGCATCAGCGGCTCCGTGTCGTTCGACCCGGAAAATCCGGCGGCGACGACGGGGAAAATCACCGTGACCACCGCGTCATTGACCGTGCCGAACCCGATGATGAACGGCCATCTGCACAGCGACAAATGGCTGGATGCGGCGAAGTTTCCGGAAATCACCTTTGAAGCGAAGTCGCTGGCGAATGTGAAAACTGAAGGTGCTGTGACCACGGCGGAAGTGACGGGCACGTTCACGCTGCACGGCGTCTCCAAGGAACTCACCGCTCCGGTGAAGTTGACCTACCTGAAGGACAAGCTGGCTTCGCGTGTGCCGAACCTGAAGGGCGACCTGCTGGTCATCCGCGCCAGCTTTGTCATCAACCGGGGCGATTTCGACATCAACAAAGGCCAGTTCGAGGACAAGGTTTCCAACACGATTGACCTGTCGTTGAGCATCGCCGGCGCGTCCGCCAAATAAATCAGCCCGCACCTCACAAAAAATCCGCCGCTGGAATAAAATCCGGCGGCGGAATTTTTTTATCCTTCAAACGGCAATTAACGCAAGGGCGCAAAGGATCGGAAGCTGGATGCAAAAAGACGGATGGAAACCTCATCATTCGGCAGACGGTCAGTTGACCGCGTATCAATCTTTGCGGATTGGCTTCTTTGCGCCTTTGTGTTTATTCCGCCATCGCATTGCCCGCCACAAAGCCCGTCGTCCACGCGGCCTGGAAATTAAAACCCCCGGTCACGCCGTCAATGTCCAGCAGTTCGCCCGCGAAAAAAAGTCCGGGACAGACCTTGCTCTCCATCGTCTGAAAATTCAGTTCGCCCAGCTTCACGCCGCCGCAGGTCACGAACTCCTCCTTGTTCAGGCTTTTGCCCGTCACGGAAAATTCCGTGCGCGTGAGCTGCTGCGTGAGCGCGTGCATCTGCGCCCGCGTGAGCGCCGACCAGCGCGTCTCCCGCACGAGGCCCGCCGCGAGGACGAGCTGTTCCCACAAGCGCGCCGTCAGCGGAAACAGCGGCACGTTCACCAGCAGCTTGGCGCCGACGGTTTTGCGCCGCGCCTGAAATTCTTGCACGATTTTTTCCGCGTTCAAGGCCGGCAGCCAGTTCACGAACAGCGAAAAATGATAATTCAAATCGTGCAGCGCCCGCGCGCCCCACGCCGACATCTTCAAAATCGCGGGGCCGCTCAAGCCCCAGTGCGTCACCATCAGCGGCCCGGATTCGCGCAGTTTGGCGGCGGGAACTGAAACCTCCGCGACCGCCAGCGAAACGCCGGCGAGCGAGCGCAGCCACGGCGTTTCGATCTGAAACGTGAACAGCGACGGCACCGGCGCGACGAGCGTGTGGCCGAGCGAAACCGCCAACTGCCCCGCCACCGCCGCGCGGCAGCCGCCCGTCGCGAGCAATAATTTGTCGCAGGAAATTTTCTCGGGTGGAACGCCGGGTTGGAGTTCACGCTTTAGCGTGTCCCCCGAACAAGCTAAAGCGTGAACTCCAGCGGGAGGCCGGCGTTCCGCCAGCGTCAGCTCAAATTTCCCGTCCGCATTTTTCACGACGGATTCCACCGTGCAGTTCAGCCGCAGCTTCACGCCGGCCTTTTGCGCCGCGTCCATCAGGCAGTTCACAATCGTCTGTGACGAGTCGGTGGTCGGAAACATCCGGCCATCGGCTTCCGTTTTCAGTTTCACGCCGCGCGCCACGAACCAGTTCACGGTGTCGAGGGCGGAAAATTTCTGGAACGGCGAGAGCAGCGCGCTTTCGCCGCGGGGATAACGGGTGGAAAATTCGCGCGGCTCGAAACAGGCGTGCGTGACGTTGCAGCGACCACCGCCGGAGATGCGCACCTTGTCGAGAAAGCGCGAAGTTTTTTCCAGCACGGTCACGTCGGCCCCCTGCTCCGCCGCCGCGATGGCCGCGAAAAAACCCGCCGCGCCGCCGCCAACCACGATGATTTTTTGGCTCATGGGATCAATGCGTTGGGATGGGATGAAAGCGGGTTTGGAAATTCACGTTCCCTTTCCCCTCCCCATGCACCCCGGTTCCCGAAGCGGCGATAAATCGTCCGCAGTCCAGACGCTTCGCGCGTCGTGGTGGCGTCCAGTCGTCGCGCAGCGCCTGGACTGCGGGCGGCTTCAGCGCCGCTGTGGGAGCGCGCCGGTCGCGGCGTCGGTTCAAGGGTTCCAATCGCTCGCTGCTCGGGTCACAATTTTTCATTTGCGAAACAAACCATCCGTCAGCCCGTAGGCGATGGCATAGCTGAGGAAGATGGCCGCGCCCGCAGCGATTCCCGCGACCAGCGCCGTGAAAATGTTTCCGCGCCGGAATTTTTTCACGACCAGCGCGAACGCCACGGCGATCAAAAATTCCCCGACGATGATGTAATATGGCGTTCCCGAAAGCATCCGGCAGCCGCCGTATTTCCACCAGTGGATGCGCCGCGCCATCTCCTCGTAATACGGGATGTTGACCGCGCCAAGCAGGCCAATGATGGCCAGGCCAAAATTTCCAAAGTGATCCTGCAGCCGCAGGCCGAGATAGCCGAACTGCACGGCCACGACCTGCCACGCGAGCGGCATCCACAGCGGCGAACGCCACAGCATCGGCCCGCCGCCCAGGGAATAATCCAACGTATGCGTGAAGTCCACGAGCCACGCGTCCGCCGCGAGTTCGGTGAACCCGGTCACCAGCCCGAAAATCATGAAGCGCGCGAGCAGGCCGTCGCGGTGCAGCAACACGAAGCCGAGCAGCAGCGCGTTGTCAAAAAGATTCAACGCCAGTCCCGTGCGCCAGTCCGACCACGGCGCGAAGACCAGCAGCGCGACGGCGACGATGTTGATGACGATGGTCGCAATGACGATGCGCAGCCGTTTGGGTTCCAGCGGATCGAAGGACAGGGTCGAAATGGGTTTGAGTCGCAACATGCGGGGGGAATTTTTATCAAACCGGAACGGATTAGTCACACCGAAGTTTTGACGCAGCCGCTGGGAGCGCTGGCTTCCAGCCGGCGAGTTCACGTCAGCTCGCTGAAACACGCCGGCTGGAAGCCGGCGCTCCCGGCGATGGGTCAAGCTGCACGCCGGCACTGCTCTCCACGAAACTTGCTCGCGTGATTAAAGTTTTCAGGCACAATGTTCGCGTGACTGACGAAACCGTTTCCAATTCCCCGACCGCCCCGCCGCCGGCCGCCACGCCGCACAAACGGCGCGTGCGTTACAGCGGCAGAAATCCGCGCCGCTTCGACGAAAAATACAAGGAGCACGGCAACGACACCGCGACCATCACCAAAGTTCTCGCGTCCGGAAAAACTCCGGCGGGCACGCATCGTCCCATCATGGTCGCGGAAATTCTGGCCGCGCTCGCGCCGCAGCCCGGCGACATCGCGGTGGACTGCACGCTCGGCTACGGCGGCCACGCGCAGGAAATTCTCGCGAAGATTTCGCCCGGCGGAAAACTGCTCGGCCTCGACCATGACCCGGTTGAACTGCCGAAAGCCGAGGCGCGCCTGCGGGCGCTGGGATTTGACGAAAAGGTGTTCACCGCGCACCGCAGCAATTTCGCCGGCCTGCCGCAGATTCTCGCCGCATATTTTTCCTCCCCCTCCTCCACTGGAGGAGCAGCGACAGCGGCTATGGCGGTTGAGGAGGCAGAGGTCCTGCAAGCTCCGCACCCCTCACCCCAACTCTCTCCCCTCGGAGGGGAGAGGGAGAAGAAGCTGCAAGCGACCGGCGCGGACATGATCCTCGCCGACCTTGGCGTTTCCTCCATGCAGATTGACGATCCGGTGCGCGGCTTTTCCGTGAAGCACGACGGCCCGCTCGACATGCGGATGAATCCCCAGCGCGGCCAGCCCGTCTCCGCCCTGCTGGAAAAAATCAAGCCCGATGCGCTCGCACGCCTGCTCATGGGCAATGCGGACGAACCCAAGGCCGTCCAACTGGGCGCGGCCCTTGCGGGGAAAAAATTTGCCACCACGAACGAACTCGCCGACGCCATCCGCGCCGCATTGCCGCTCGTGCCCAAGGAAGCCTGCCACCTCAACATCCGCCGCACGTTCCAGGCGCTGCGCATCGCGGTGAACGACGAATTTTCCGCGCTCGAAACTTTTCTGCGCGTCCTGCCGCAATGTCTGAATCCCGGTGGCCGCGTGGCGATTCTCACGTTTCATTCCGGCGAAGACCGGCGCGTAAAAAAAGCGTTCATTGACGGCCAGCGGGACGGACTCTATTCCGAGATCGCCGATGACGTCGTCCGCGCGACGCCGGAAGAACGGAATTTCAACCCGCGCTCCGTCTCGGCGAAACTGCGCTGGGCGCGGCGCGCGGCTTGATCCGGCGATTACGGAGCGCGGCTGTGTCCGCGTTGCTTCTCCCTCTCCCCTCCGAGGGGAGCAGCGACAGCGGCTATGGCGGGTGAGGGGTGAAAGTAAAACCCAAACGCTCCCTCCCGTTGGCAAATTCCCCGCGAATATTTTTTTTGGAAATACTCACACGCAGGCTGGCAAGCATTCACCCCTCACTCTCAATCCCTCTCCCCTCGGAGGGGAGAGGGAAGTCAAAACGCCGCGACACCGCCGCGCTCCGGTTCCAGACGAATCCCACCCGAAATTTTTTGCGCGTTGAAATGGGCGCGGCCACCGCGCCGCCTGCCCCCCAAAAATAGTGGCGCGCTGGCACGGACATTTCTCTTGTATCGGACGACGACAAAGCTATTGTCATTTTCATAAGGACGATGGGTTTTGGTTTATGACCACTCTCGAAAAAATTTCGGAACGCCCGGCGGTGACCGCCGGGGATTCCTGCCGGGACACCGCCATGGCACCCGGCGCGGTCATCGCCCAGCTCGAGCAGCACCTCCTCGTGGACGGTTTCAAAATCGTCATTGACCTTGAACGCAGCCACGGCTCGCGCCTCGTGAACGCCGCGAACGGCAAGGTGTTGGTGGACCTGTATAGTTTTTATGCGTCCACGCCCGTCGGCTACAACCATCCGTATCTGGACCGTCCCGAAGTCGAGGCCGAACTGCTCGCCGCCGCGAAAATCAAAGTCGCGAACGCCGATGTGTATTCCGCTTTCTTCGCGGAGTTCGTGGAAACGTTTGCACGCGTGATGCCATTGAAACCGCTCGAAAGATTTTTCTTCATCGAGGGCGGCGCGGCGGCGGTGGAAAATGCGCTCAAGGCCGCGATGGACTGGAAGGTGCGGAAAAACCTCGCCGCCGGCCTCGGCGAGCGCGGCACGGAAATCCTCCATTTTGAAAGCGCGTTCCACGGGCGCAGCGGCTACACCATGAGCCTGACGAACACCGACCCAAAAAAGGTCGCCTACTTCGCCAAGTTCCCGTGGCCGCGCGTCAG
>JAYVCM010000217.1:0-20555 GCA_043749955.1 Limisphaerales bacterium
TGCCGTTTCTGGTGACGGCGCTCATCTTCGGTTTTTCCCACAACGAATGGCTGGCGGGAATTTTCTGCGGCGCGGCGTATCAATGGCTGGTCCTCCGCAAAAACCGTCTGGGCGACGCGATGACCGCGCACGCCATCACGAATTTTCTGCTGGGATGCTGGGTCGTGTGGAAGGGTGCGTGGAATTTCTGGTGAGGTGTTCGCTAAAAAAATCCACACGCATCCCACAGGATTTTATAAAAAAGGGCTGGAACAGTTTGTTTAGCCCTGCCACAAGGCAGGGATGAATAAAAAACCAACCGTTCCAGCGCCGTCAAAACTGAATCTTCTGCGGCAGATTTGCAACTTCATTCCAGAGTTTCTGGTGGCCAAGCTCGCCCGCGAAACCAAAGTGGATGAAAGCGCCCGCACCTGCAGTCCCTGGAGTCATGTGGTGGCGTTGGTCTACGCACAACTCACCCACAGCATCGGGCTCAACGACGTTTGCGATGCCCTGCGCCTGCACTCGGGGCCGCTCTCCAGCATTCGTGGGGCGACGCCACCCACCCGCAACAATCTTTCCCATGCGGACAAAGTGCGCCCGGCGGCGATGGCCGAGAAACTCTTCTGGGCCGTCTTTGAACACTGGAGCGCGTTGTCCCCAGGTTTCGTCAGTGGCCAAGGCCGAAAGCGTTTTGCCGGCAAGTTCAAGCGCCTGATTCATCTGGTGGATTCGACCACGATTCCGCTGATTGCTTCGTGCATGGACTGGGCCAGGCATCGCCGCCGCAAGGCGGCGGCCAAGTGTCATCTGCGGCTGGATTTGCAAAGTTTTCTGCCCCGCTTTGCCATTGTGGACACCGCCCGGCACCACGACAACCAACGGGCGCGGGAAATGTGTGCCGGGATCAAGGCCGGTGAAATCGTCATATTTGACAAGGCTTATGTGGACTTCGGCCATCTGGCCGACCTATCGATGCGCGAGGTGTTCTGGGTCACCCGCGCCAAGGACAATATGCAGTCCAAAGTGAGCAAGCGTTACCAGCGGGGAGCCATTGGCAAAATTCTGCGGGCTGATTTGATCCGGCTGCAGACCCCGGCTTCCCGGCAGGATTATCCGGAACTATTGCGCCGGGTCGTGGCCCTGGTGGAGGTGGCCGGCCAGGAAGTGGCGATGGTGTTTTTGACCAACAATCTGGAATGGAGCGCCCCCAGCATCGTCGAATTATATCGCTGCCGCTGGCAGATTGAAGTGTTCTTCAAGCAGATCAAGCAGACGCTCCAGTTGGCGGACTTTCTGGGGACCAGCGCCAACGCCGTGCGGTGGCAGGTGTGGACGGCCTTGCTGGTTTATCTCTTGTTGCGGTATCTGGCCTTTCTGTCCGAATGGAATCATAGCTTTAGTCGTCTCTTCACCTTGGTGCGCGTGGCGTTGTGGAAAAAGTGGGATGGCTTGGGTTTGCTTCGCCGCTATGGGACAGCCGATGGTCACTTCCGTTATCTGGCCCGACCGGAGCAGGCCTATTTGCCGGGTTTTGCCTGAATCCCTGTGGGACAGCCAGCGGACCCCGCGTCAAAACCAAATCTGCCAAAATGTAAAACACGCAAAAACTCCCAACGCCCTTTTTCCGATCAGCCTTCAGTTCCTGCGGGAACTCAAGGGTTTTATCCCGTGTTTAACCCGCTATGGGATGCGTGTGAAATATGAACAACAATTTTATGACGTCTCTGATGCTGACTTTGAAAGATGGCAAAACTACAAAGCGGCTTTTGTTGTTTTTGTAGTCGGAGATCCTTCAAACATTCTCATCGTTCCCGCTGCTGAATTGAAAAATCACATCAAAGCGGAACACCGGCAACCTTCAGAAGAATATGCTGATTATAAACTTCATTTAATAAAGGGCGATGAGGCCTATACATTTCGTGAGTTGCCCAATTTGAATTTAACAAAATATCATAACGCCTACCGTTCACTTCGGCGCGCTTGAAATAAGGACACAACGTGCATTCCCACACAGTTCCGCTTGCTGAAACCAAACCGCTGGGTTTCCGTTTTTTCCAGCATTGGGACATCAGTTATTTTGCCACGATTCTTGAAACCGCCAGCGAGTGCGGTGGCGAACTCAAGGCCGCCATCACGCAGACCGGCGATGTCATCTGGTCCATGCACAAAAAGAAAAACTCCGCGAGCGTGCTGGCTGGCGAAATGATTTTGACTTTTTACAAACCAGCCAATGTTTCCAAATCTGGTCACAAAACAAAATCTCCCGACATTGAGAATCCAACGGTGCTCTCCGAGGCTTTTGATGCTTGTCTAAATCACGGCGCGACGAATTTTGCCAACGAAGTCTTGTTCAACCAACTTGTGATTGAACTCTGGCAGCGACGGGCGCTCGGCTGCCTTGGCCTCGACCGCGATGAATTCATTGAGCAGTTGGAAAAGCGAGGCTGGGTTTACAACACCCGCACACATCTCTGGTCAAAACTTGGCCAAGGCAAAAGCATCAGCGGAGAAATGATGCTTTTTGAAGACTGATTCGTGTCCATCCGCAGTTGAAACTCACTTCACCCTGGCGCTCGCCATCTGGCTCCACTCGTAAAGGCTTTATCATTTTCCATCTACCTTCCCGATGCCATGCACTTTTCCCGTGTTTAGATAAAAGCCGCCGCGTCCAACTTGAAATGCGCCGCCAGCTTGCGGATGTGCGGCAGCGTCAAGTTGCGTTCGCCGCGCAGAATCATCGCACCGAGATTCCGGCTGCCGCCCAAAATCCGTGACACATCCGCCGCCGCCAGATCGTGTTCCGCCAGCAGATGTTTCAGCACATCCACGCCGCTCACCTTCGGCCACTTCACATTGGCCGCGTCGTAGTTCTCAATCAGAGTGCACAGCAGGTCGAAATAATCGAGTTGTTCCGGCGTGAAATCGTCTCCCCACAACGCCATGGCATCGGTCGCTTCCGCCACGTTGGCATAATCTATTGCGTCATGGATCGGGCGCGGCAGGAACTGCCGGCACAGGCCGGGGTAATCCTTCGGAAGATCTTGAAAACGGAGTTTTGTCCTGGTCTTCATAATTCATCTTTCCAATGTTCGGCGCTGTATTCTGCGTGCGTCAAAAAGCGGAGAGTGTATGCCGTCTGCCGGTCAAAGTGCATCGCCACGGGCAGGGCTGTCAACTGAATCAATCTTTGCCAGCATGAAGCCTTGTTGGGGCGACTGGGGACATCGTCATCAATGTTCAAGTGCAGACAGAATTCCCCCTGGCCCGGACAGGCGAGACGCGCTGTCCCACAGTGGCAGCGGCTCCGCGCCTCTTTCCGGGGACGGGACAAGACCGGACAAGACCCCGGTCATTTCCGTATCTTGGTGCGGACGGACGGGGCACACTTCCAACGCGACCGCCGCAAAAAAATCATTCATCTGTTGATTTTAATTCCCCGCGTGCCACCATTTTTCCAATCCATTGAAAGGATCAACGCTTGAACCACCCGCTCACGCTCAAACCCATCGGCTTCATCCGCACGCAAAAGCTCGTGAAGTTTCAGGCGCTGCATCAGCCGTCCGAAATCGAACCGGAGCGCAACATTCTGGAACTGCTGCCGGACTGCGGTTACGAAGCGGCCTTGCAGGATCTCGCCGGGTTTTCGCGCGTGTGGCTGCTGTGGTGGTTTCATCGCAATAAAACCTGGCGGCCGCTCGTGCTGCCGCCGCGCGGCCCGGCGCAGCGGCGCGGCCTGTTCGCCACGCGTTCGCCGCACCGCCCGAATCCGCTGGGGCTGACGCCGGTGCCGCTGCTCGGCGTGGACGGGCGGAAACTGATTCTCGGCGCGTGCGACCTCGTGGATGGCACGCCGGTCTTCGACATCAAACCTTATATCGCCGCCTACGATGCGTTTCCCGATGCTGGCGGTGGCTGGACGGATGCCGTCGAGGTCGCGCTGAATGTGCCGCCGCAATTTTCCGTGTGCCTGTCGCCGCTGGCCGAGACGCAGGCGGAATGGCTGCGCGCGAACTGGCAGATTGATTTTCGTCCGCGCCTGTTCGAGCTGCTGGCGCGCGACCCCACGCCGCATCGCACACGGCGGATCCGGCGACGCGGGGATTCGCAGTTCGTCATCGGCTGCGGCGCATGGCGCGCGGTCTTCGTGCTGAAAGGAAAAACGGTGAACGTGATTTCGCTGGAGACCGGCTATCCACCGCGCTTTTTGAATGACCTTGCGCTTGATGATCTGCCCGACCGCGCGGCGCAACTGGCCTACTTGAAACTCTGGCCGCAGTGGTGAACCCGGAGCGCCGAGCACCGTCTCGGCAAGTTGGAGTTCAAGCTTCAGCTTGTCCGGCGGCACGCTAAAGCGTGAACTCCAACTCTTTCTGGCCGAGACGATGCTCGGCGTTCCAAGTTATCCCGCCACCGAATCTGGTTTCACCGCTTCATCATGCCCGGCATCATGCCGCCCATCTTGCCCATCATCTTGGACATCTTGCCCATCTTTTTCATCATCGTCTGCATCTGGAAAAATTTGTTGAGCATGGTGTTCAGCTCCGTCACCGTCACGCCGCTGCCGGCGGCGATGCGGCGGCGGCGGCTCGCGTTGAGGATCACCGGATTGCGCCGCTCCTTCAGCGTCATCGCGCAGACCATGCCCTCCATGCGCTTGAATTCTTTTTCCTGCTTGCCGACGTCCATCTGCTTCAGCGCGTCGCTCCCGCCGGGCAGCATCTTCACGATGCTTTCGAGCGAGCCGAGTTTTTTCATCGCGCGCAACTGCTCCAGAAAATCTTCGAGCGAGAATTCGCCCTTGCGCATTTTTTCCTCGAGCTTTTTCGCGTCATCCTCGCTGACGGCCTCGGCGGCGCGTTCCACGAGGCTCACCACATCGCCCATCCCCAAAATCCGCGAGGCCATGCGCTCGGGATGAAACGGCTCGAACTCGTCCAGCTTTTCACCGACGCCGGCGAACTTGATCGGCTTGCCGGTGACGGATTTCAGGCTTAACGCCGCGCCGCCGCGCGCATCGCCGTCGAGCTTGGTGAGAATGGAACCGGTGATGTTCAGCGCCTGGTCAAAATGTGTGGCGACGTTCACGGCTTCCTGGCCCGTGGCCGCGTCGAGCACGAGCAAGATTTCCGACGGCTTCACGAGGTCGCGCAGGTGGACGAGTTCCTGCACCAGCGGCTCGTCAATCTGCAAGCGTCCGGCGGTGTCGAAGATGATGACGTTGCTGCCCTGCGTGATTGCAAAGGCCAGCGCCTCGCGCGCGATTTTCAAAACGTCCGTCTCGCCGCGCTTGATGAACACCGGAACGTCAACTTGTTTGCCGAGCGTTTCCAACTGGTCCATCGCCGCCGGACGATAAACGTCCGCCGCGACAAGCAACGGCGCGCGCCCTTGTTTTTTCAGCAGCTTCGCGAGCTTGCCGGCCGAAGTGGTTTTACCCGCGCCGTGGAGGCCGACCAGCAGCAGGCAGCTCGGACTGCCATCGAGGTTCAGCGCGGCGTTGGTGGAGCCGAGCAGTTCCGTGAGTTCGTCGGCGACAAACTTGATGATCTGCTGGCCGGGCTGGATGCTGGTGATGACTTCCGCGCCGAGCGATTTGGTTTTGACGCGCTCGATGAAATCGCGCGCGACCTTGAAATTCACATCGGCCTCGAGCAACGCCATCCGGACTTCGCGCAGGGCGTCGCCAACGTTGCTCTCGGAAATTTTTCCGAGGCCGCGCAAATTTTTGAAGGCGTTCTGGAGCTTGGTGCTTAACGAGTCGAACATCGGGGCAGGGTAGATTAAAAAATGCCGGCGCACAATTTTGGATTTGTGGTTTGGAACAGCGCCCCGGAGAATTCGCATCCGGCCAAAAAGCAGAGCTTTTTGTCATTTGCCTGCCTCTTAGCCGTGGAAAGTTACCGAACGGTAGCAAAATCCGCCTGTGGACTGGCCTGTTTATCAGCCATTTATAAGATTGTGAACGAAGCAAGCAACTTCCCGGTCTATTGGTTGTTGCATTCAGTGACGGTCAATCACAACCAAAACCTATTTATGAAACTTTTGTTCTCGCGTAAAACCATGCTCGCCGTGGCTCTGGCTGCCGCCGCGGCCGTCGGCTGCGTCTCCCAGGCGAACGAACAGCCGCTGCCGCCGTCTGCGGGCGAGGCCGCCTTGCCGCCGGGCATCGTGCCGGGCAGCCAGCTCGCGCAAGTCTTCAAGCTCGTTCAGGCCGGGCTGGACGCCGGTGTCATCAAAACGTTCGTCGCCAATTCAGCGGGCGCGTTTGAACTCGATGCCGACAAGATCATCACCTTGAACGACGCCGGCGTGCCTTCCGAAATCATCAATGCGATGATGGAGCGGGATAAAAACTTTTACGCCGCCGCCGCCACGCCGCCGCCCGCGCCGCCGGCCAGTCCCGCGCCCGCCGTGGAAACCGCGCCGCCGGTGACGCAGGTGACGGTGACTTATTTCAACGACACGCTCTCACCCTACGGCTCGTGGCTGGAGGTGGACGGCTACGGGCGCTGCTGGCGGCCGACCGTGGTGAACTACGATTCCACCTGGCGTCCGTATTGTGACCGCGGCCACTGGGTCTATACCGACTGCGGCTGGTATTGGGATTCGGAGTATGCGTGGGGATCAACCTTCCACTACGGGCGCTGGTTTCGTCATTCCAACTTTGGCTGGTGCTGGTATCCGGACACCGAATGGGGGCCGTCGTGGGTGACGTTCCGTTCGAGCAGCGACTACTGCGGCTGGGCGCCGCTGCCGCCGCTGGCGGTGTTCCGTCCCGGCTTCGGATTTTTTTACCGCGGCGCGAGCGTGGCCATCGGGTTTGATTTCGGGCTGGATGCCGGCTGTTTCACGTTCGTTTCACCCGACCGTTTTTGCGACCGCCGTCCGCGCTATTATAGTGCCGGGCCGCAGCGCGTGACGCAGATTTTCAACCAGACCACCGTCATCAACAATTACGGCAACAACAACACGACCATCGTGAACAACGGCATTTCCGTGCAGCAGATCAGCACGCAATCGCACCGGCCCATCCAGCCCGTCACCGTGGCCGCCCTGCCGAACGCGACCCGGCACGGCTGGCGCGGTGAAGGCTCCGACCGCCCGGCGCACGGCGACAACCACGGCAACAATGTCGGCAACGACAACAATAATGCCGCCCGGAATTTGGCCAACGGCGGCGGCCAGCCCGGCCAGACGGCATCCGGACAAAATCGTATTGGTGATCAACGAAACTCCGGCAATGGCGTTTCCACCGGGCGACCGGCCTCACCGCAAGTGAATGGCAACCGCAGTGAGAACAACGACCGCAACAACCAGCGCGACCAGGGAAACATCAGCCGCAAGCCGCAGCCGCAGCCGAAACCGGTCGTGGGTGCGCCGGCAGACAATCAAGGCCAGACCGTCTATCGCATGGATCGTCGGAACAGCGGAGGGGGCGGGGATCGCGTCCAGCCGCCGCAGGCCGTCACGCCATCGGTGAACAATGCCGCGCCGGATCGCAACCAGCGGCAATACAACGGGCAGCCGAACGGCAACGGCCGGAACCAGGCGGAAAATAATTCGCGCAATTACCGCGAACCGCCGTCGCCGCGCCAGTTCAACGCCCCGTCTGCGCCGGTCAGTTCCGCGCCGCAAAATGAATGGCGGCAAAATCGCAGCGCGGAAGCGCCAGGCTACAGCGCGCCCGTGGCGCGCTCCGCGCCGCAAATTGAGCCGCGCCAGTTCACGCCCCCGCCGGTGCAGGAACGGGTTCAGGAACGCGTCCAGCAACGTGAACAACGCGTGGAACAACGCGTCGAACAGCGGCAGAGCGTGGTTGAGTCTGCGCCCCGCAGCTACTCGCCGCCACCGGCGCCCGCGTCTGCACCCGCACCGGCACCCAGCCCGTCGCACAGTTCCGAACGCAGCTCCGACCGCGGCTCCGACCACGGTTCCGGCCACAACTCGGACAAGGACAAATAAAAATCTGTTCCCCGGTTCACGCGCCGCCACGGAAACGTGGCGGCGTTTTTGCTTTTGCAACTTCACCGCCGCTGGCAAAGTTTCCGCGTGGGAATTACCTTGCAGCATTTCGAGCAGATGAAAGCGCGCCTCGGCGGCAAAGCGCCGCGCGCCGCAGCGATGCCCCCGCCCCTCACGCCTCACGTATCACGCATCACGCAGACGATTCTCGGCGTTGACCCGTCGCTGCGCGGCACCGGCTACGGCGTCATCCGCGCCGGACGCTCCGGTTCCATTGCGCTCGCACAGGGCACGATTATCTGTCCGGCTCGATGGGAGCGCTCGCGCTGCCTCGCCAGCATTGCCAGGACGCTCCGCAAAATTTTGAGCCAGCATCAGCCGGACGTGTGCGTGGTCGAGGGGCTTTTCTTCGCGCAAAATCTGCAGACCGCCCTCATCATGGGCGAGGCGCGCGGCGCGGCGATGGCGGTCATCGCCGAGGCCGGCCTCGACATTTTTGAGATCGCCCCGCGCAAGGTGAAGCAGGCCATCGTCGGCTACGGCGCGGCGCAAAAAATTGCCGTGGCCAAGATGGTGCAGCGGCTGTTGAACCTCGCCGAGCTGCCCGAACCCGACGCGGCGGACGCGCTCGCCCTCGCGCTGGTCCACGCGCAGGAAACCTCGCGGCACGCGCTGACGCCGCCGAAGAAGATTTGAAATGAAAAAAACATTCAACATTCAACATTCAACATCCAACATCCAAGGTGATGTGTGCCGACGCTGCATTGGTTGTTCGATGTTGGATGTTGGATGTTGGATGTTTCCCATTTTCCCATGATCACTTTTCTCCAAGGCAAACTCATCGAGGCCCTGCCCACGCAGGTCGTCGTGGACGTGAACGGCATCGGTTACGAAGTGCTGATCCCGCTGTCGTCGTTCGACAAAATTCCCGCCCCCGGCCAGCCGGTGAAGCTGCTCACCCAGCTCATCGTCCGCGAAGACGCGCACATCCTCTACGGCTTCGCGACGGCGATGGAACGCGACTTGTTCCGGCTGCTCATCAACAACGTCAGCGGCATCGGCCCGAAGACGGCGTTGAACATTTTGAGCGGCATGAACGCGGTGGCGTTTCGCGGCGCGGTGGCGAACAGCGACGTGAAATCGCTCTCGCAGATTTCAGGCGTCGGCAAAAAAACCGCCGAGCGTATCGTGGTGGAGCTGCGCGACAAGATCGGCGCGGCGGGCGCGCTGGAGGCCGCGAGCGCGAAACACGGGCTTTCGCCCGACGACCAGAAAACCAACGACGCCACGCTCGCGCTCATGGCGCTGGGCTTCAAACAAATGGACGCGCACGAAAGCGTCCGCGCCGCGCAGACCATGCTCGGCACATCGGCGACCGTGGAGCAACTGGTGCGTGCGTGCTTGAAGAAAGGTTGAAATGGGAAAACATCCAACATCCAACATCCAACATCCAACATCCAATGTTGGCGCGTCCGGCCCTTCATTGAGCGTTGGTTGTTGGATGTTGGATGTTGGATGTTTCCACTCTTAATTTCCCAATGTCCGCCGCCACTCCCCAAACCCCAGCCGCCAGCCCCGGAAGATCAGGCGTCGTGGTTCCCCATGCGCCGAAGTGGCATCAGCGGCTCGCGGCGTTTTTGATCTGCCTCGTGATCAATCTGATCGCGGTGACCGTCCGCTACCGCGTGCTCGACCCGCACGGTTTTCTGGCGCGCAAAGATTTAGGCCCGGTGATTTATTGCGTGTGGCACAACCGGCTCGCGTTGAGCATGAAAATTTATTTTGCCTTTCGCAGTCAGCGCCCGGCCACACCCGGACTGGCCTGCCTGGTCAGCGCGAGCAAGGACGGCGCGCTGCTCGCCAAAGTTTTTGAGAACTTCGGCATCCAGCCGGTGCGCGGTTCGAGCAGCCGGCGCGGCGCACAGGCGTTGCGCGAACTGACGATGTGGACGAAGCGCGGCTACGACATTTCCATCACGCCGGACGGCCCGCGCGGCCCGCGCTACGTCGTGGCCGACGGCGCGATCGGGCTGGCGCAGCTCACCGGCCTGCCGGTCGTGCCGGTGTCGTATCATCTGAACTGGAAAATCCGTGTGAACAGCTGGGACGGCTTTTTGATCCCGCTGCCGTTCGCGCGCTGCGAGGTCACGGCGGGGCGCGTGCTGTTTGTCCCGCACACGGCGAGCGATGCGGCACACGAAAAACTGCGGCTGGAACTGCAGACGGAACTCCGCGCCATCACGCGGGATTAAAACGTGACAATTGACGAGTGACATGTGACATGAAAAATTTCCCCGCGAGTGTGCTGGTTGTTCTCACGCATCACTGGTCACGCATCACGGCCTTATGATCGCTCGCGTCAGTCTTGAAATCGCACTGCGGCGGGAATTTGATTATTCCATTCCGCCGGAGCTGGCCGCGAAGGTGGACGTGGGCAGCCGCGTGCAGGTGCCGTTCGGCGCGCGGAAAATTCTGGGCGTCGTCACCGCCGTCGCCGAGGAGTCCGGCCACGCGAATCTCAAACCGATCCTCAAGGTCATCGGTGCGCAGACGTTGGTGACGGCGAAGGTTTTGAAGCTCGCGCGGTGGATCGGCGAATACTACTGCTGCGCGCCGGAGATCGCGTTGAAATCCGTTTTGCCCGAAGCCGTCCGCAAGGAAGATGCAAGCTGGCGCGAACGGCTGCTGGTTCGCGTGCTGCCGGTGAGCGGTGAGTTTCCCAAATTGCCAAAGCGACAGCAGGATGTTTGGAACATCGTCGAGGAGCGCCGGGAAATCTTGTTGTCGGAACTCGTCGAGCTGGCCGCGACCACAGCGGCGACGGTCCGCAAACTGGAAGATCGTGGCCTCATCTCCATCACCTCCGAAGTTTCCGAGCGCGACCCGTATGCGCGCGAAATCATTTTGGCGTCACAGCCGCTGGTGGTGAACCCCGCGCAGGCGGTCGCGCTGGAGAAAATCAAGACGGCGATGGGCGTGAAAAGTGATGCGTGCTCCGTGATGCGTGAAAAAACAGACGCGGCGGCGAGCGACGCATCACGCATCACGCATCACGCATCACGCACTTTTCTCCTCCACGGCGTGACCGGCTCCGGCAAGACGGAAATTTATCTGCAGGCCATCGCGCACGCATTGGAGCAGGGCAAGGGCGCGATTGTGCTCGTGCCGGAAATTGCGCTGACGCCGCAGACCGTCGAGCGGTTCAAGGCGCGGTTCAGTTCGGGAAAATTGCAGACGCTCGTGGCGGTTCTCCATTCACATTTGAGCGCGGGCGAACGTCACGATGAATGGCACAAGATCCGTCAGGGCCGGGCGCGCATCGTCATCGGCGCGCGCTCGGCGATTTTTGCGCCGGTCGAACCGCTCGGCCTCATCATCGTGGACGAGGAGCACGAGCACACTTACAAGCAGGAGGAGGCGCCGCGCTACCACGCGCGCGATGTCGCCGTCATGCGCGGCCAGATGGAGAACGCCGTCGTGGTGCTCGGCTCGGCCACGCCGTCCATGGAGAGCTATTCCAACTGCAAAAAAGGAAAGTTCACGCTGCTGGATCTGCCCGAACGCGTGGACGACCAGAAACTGCCGCTCGTCCGCGTCGTGGACATGCGGCAGGCCATGCACAAGGAGAAAGGCCCGCCGCTGTTTTCGCCGCAGCTCAAGGAGGCCATCACGCAGCGGCTCGAACGCGGCGAGCAGACGATTTTATTTTTGAACCGGCGCGGCTACTCGACCTCGCTGCAATGCCCGAAATGCGGCTACGTTGCCGAGTGCCCGAATTGCAGCGTGTCGCTCACCTACCATCGCAGCGAACAAAAACTTGCCTGCCACATCTGCGGCCACAACGAGCGGGTGCCGAACGTCTGCCCGGAACCGAAGTGCAAAAATCCCGCGATCCGTTTTGCCGGCACCGGCACGCAGAAAGTCGAGGAGGTGCTGGCCAAACTGTTTCCCCAGGCGCGCGTCAAGCGCATGGACGCCGACACGATGAAGCGGAAGGACGACTACCGCAACGTGCTCGGGGATTTTCGCACGGGGAAAATTGACATCCTCGTCGGCACGCAGATGATCGCTAAGGGGCTGCATTTTCCGAACGTCACGCTCGTCGGCATCATCTACGCCGACTCCGCGCTGCATCAGCCGGATTTTCGTGCCGGCGAACGGACGTTCCAACTCCTCACGCAGGTCGCCGGTCGCGCGGGCCGTGGTGATGTCGAAGGCGAGGTTTTTGTGCAGGCGTTCACGCCGTTTCATCCGGCCATCCAATACGCGCGGCGGCATGACTTCGTGGGTTTTTACGAACAGGAGATTGAGTTCCGCGAACAGTTGCAGTATCCGCCCGCCAGCCGCGTCGCGCTGCTGACGCTCAAAGGCCGCAACGAGGAGAAGGTAAAATTCTCCGCCGAACATCTGAAGCGCGAACTGGAGAAAGCGCTTGGGAGCGCCGCCGTCCCGGCGACCATCGTCAGCACTCCCGCTGACGATGCTGAATTGTTTGGCGGGGACATCCAACGCAGCCCGCCGCGCGCGGGTGCTCCGCAGAAGAATTTGTTTCGCGATCTGATCATCGCCGGCCCCGCGCCGGCGCCGCTGCTGCGGGCGGAGAATTTTTATCGCCACCAGATCATGCTGCGGACGCGGGCGATGAGCGCATTAAGCCGCGAGCTTGCCCGCATCATCCAAGCGCTCAAGCTGCCAGAAGACATCTCGCTCGTCGTGGACATTGACCCGGTGAGCTTGAGTTGAGCCAGGAAGGGAGTTTTAACCACGGATGGAACTAAACGCAGAGGCGCAGAGAACGCGGAGAAACGCAGAGGAAAAAATCTCTGCGACTCTTTGCGGCCTCTGCGCCTCTGCGTTGGGTTTTTTTATCAGTGTTTATCCGTGCCTATCCGTGGTTGCCTTTTAATTTAATCAGCGCGATGCGGCGTTGGAATTCCTCCTCGCCGACGATTTTTGGGATGGCTTTGCAGGTCTGCTCGAAGCCAGGGAAATTCCAGAGGTTCGGAAATTCACGGCACTGCTGCGGCTTCACGGATTGCACGGAACAGTCGTCGCCGTCCAGAAAAACGCAGCCGCCATCCGGTTTTTCCTGCAACGCCAGCCCGCCACGATCCCAGCGCAGCCGCGTGAACTGCTGGATGAAATCGGTTTCACTCATGCCCTTGAATGTGGCGAGCCGCGTGATTTCTTCAGCCGACAAGCGCACCTGCCCCGGCCAGCGGCAGCAGGCCGTGCAACGTTGGCATTCGTAGAAAATCGGCATGAGAATCAGCTTTTTGGTCAGGCCGTTTCAATTGACCGCTGCCAAATCAAAATGATGCAGCGCGACGAGGAGAGAGCGGCCGGGGGGTTCGTCAGTGACGGCTTCCATTTTTCCCGGTTTTTGCAGGCTTCAAATAACTGATGCCGGTCGTCGTGAGCAGCGGCAGGACGTGCGGCAAATCGCGCTGGTCAATCACCATGACATAAGTTTTGCCCAGCGCAATTTTGTAGCTTTCGGTGACTTTGTATTGCCGTCCGTCGGCCATGTTAATTGCGAAAGGAATGCCTTCTTGAATTGCAATCTGGATTCGGCCTCGTGTCATAACTTTTCAAAGTTAAGAGGCAATTGAATTTAGTCAACTCCCCAAAGTTTTAATTCCCCGCTTTTGGATTTGATATCGTGTTGCATCCAGAAATTTTTACGGCCGGCCCGCCTCCTTGGTGAACGCGTTCATGACTTTGATGTTCGCCTCCCGGGCGATGTCCATCACCAGCACGATGCGGCCCCACGGCGCGGATTTGTCGGCGCTCACGGCGAGCTTGGCGTCCGGCTGCTTCGCGACCTGCGCCAGCAACTGCCCGCGCAACTGGTCGGGCGTCACCGGCAAATTTTCCAGGCCGAAGCGCAGCAGCCCCTTTTCATCAATGCTCACGATGAGCGGCGGGTTTTCGTTCACGCCGGATTTTAGCGCGGAGGTGGAGGTGGGCAGTGCCAGCCGCAGCGCCGGCTGCTGCTTGAACGTCGTCGTCACCAGCAGAAAAATCACCAGCACGATCAGCACGTCAATCAGCGCGACGATGATGACGGCGGGGGCGGAGCGGCGTTTGCGGACGAGAAATTTCATGATGGGAAAACGGGGGAACATTCAACATTCAACAACCAACAACCAACATCCAGTGAATGGGTGGACGCCGCTCCATTGGTTGTTCGATGTTGGATGTTGGCTGTTGGATGTTTCTTCATTTCTTGTTCGCGTATTGATGCCGGATAAATTCATCGCAGAGCGTCTCCATCTCCACGGCGAGCACCTCGACCTTTTTTGAGAAATAACTCCACGCCACCAGCGCCGGGATGGAGATGAGCAGGCCGATGAGCGTTGTGCGCAAAATCAGGCTGATGCCCTGCGCGAGCTTGGAGGCGTCGGTCACGTTGTTCAAGCCGGTCTGCCCGATGTCGCCGAACACGCTCATCATGCCCAGGATGGTGCCGACGAGGCCGAGCAGCGGCGCGATGCCCACGATGATCTCCAGCACGATGAGGCCGCGCTCGAGCTTGACGACTTCATGGCGCGCGGCGGTTTCGAGCGCGGCTTCGTTGTCCGCCTTCGGCCAGTCGAGGTGGTTGGCGGCGTGCAACACGAGCCGGCCCAGCGACGACGGCGGTTTCGCGCACAGTTCGCGCAGCGCCTTCAAGTCCTCCGGCGTGCGGCACGCCGCGCTCGCGGCGGCGACGGACGACGGCACGACCTGGCTCCAGCGCAACATCCACGCGCGCCACAGCACGACGCCGAAACCGGCGACGGAGGTGAGGCCCAGCAAAACATAAACAAGTGTGTCCATAATAATTCCGGCTCAATAATAATAAAACGTGAACGTGATTTCCCGAAAATTCGCACCGATCATCCGCTTCATGTCCACCGGCCATTTGGCGAACGGCGCGGCCTCCTGCACGGCCGACTCGCAGACATAGCCCAGCGTTGTGCCGGTGTCGTTGGCGAGAATTTTCATCTCCTCCACGGTGCCGTCGGACTTCAGCTTGAAATGCAGGATCACCTTGCCGGAGCGGTCCAGCGCGAACCGGCGGCTGTCCAGCAGATCATACCAGTGTTGGGTGACGGCCTCCACGATGGCGCGGTCGTATTCGCCGAACGGCGTGGCCTTCACGTCCAGCGACGACCAGAGCTGCTGCCGGCGCACGCCGCCCTCCTGCTGCATCGGCTGGCCGGGCAGTTGTTGCTGCGCCTGCGCCGCCTTCAAGGTGCGCGGCCGTTCGCGCGGCGGGGCGGGCTTCGGCGCGTCCGGCTTCTTCTCCGGTTTCGGATCCGGCTTCACGTCGCCGAGATTTTGCGGCGAGGACGGATGCTCCTCGGCCGGCTTGGCGGGATCGGCGGCGGTCTTGGGCGGTGCCGGGGCCAGCTTCGGCAGCCGCGGCACGTTCTCCGTCTTGGGAATGTCTTTTTGTTTGCCGTCCAGCTTCGGCTGGTTCAAATCTTTTTGCGCCTCGGGGTTCGCCGCCGCCGAATTTTTGTCGGAGTAATACCGCGTGTTTTTCGGCGGCTCCTTCTCCACATGGGACACATCCACAAACACCAGCGGCGGCTCGGAATTGGTCGGCGGCGGCGGCTGGGCCGGGGAATTTTTTTTGTCCGGGGGATGTGTCCGGGAATGTTTCGGCACCCGTTCCCACCAGCCGAATTTTTTCCCGGCCTCATAGCCGCCCCACGCGCCGAGATGCAGCAGCAGCGACAGCAAAAACGCCAGCGTCAGCCACCGTCTTTCGAGGGGGCTGAAACGCAGCGAGCTGAATTCGGCGCGGACCATGACCGTTAATTTTGCCGCACGCGCACGGCTCCGGCAACGTGGAAAGTGACGAATGATGCGTGATGCGTGACGGGAGGCCACAAACCTTTTCACGCATCACGCATCACGCATCACGTTTTTTCCCGCCTTGCAGTTTCGCGGCGATTTGCTTTCATCGCGCCATGCCGAAAGCCTCCCTTGCCGCCATCGTCAAACACTGCAACCAGATTCTCCGCACGCGCGACATCGGCGACTACGACGGCGCGGCGAACGGATTGCAGGTGGAAAATTCCGGCACCGTGACGCGCATCGCCGCCACGGTGGACGCCAGCCTCGCCACCGTGAAGCTCGCCATCGCGGCGCAGGCGGATTTGCTCATCGTGCATCACGGGTTGTTCTGGTCGCCGTCGCATCCGTGGACGGACAGGCGCTACGAGCTGCTCCGCCTGCTCGTGGAAAACAATCTCGCCGTCTATAGCTCGCATCTCCCGCTCGACGCGCATCCACAACTTGGCAACAACGCGCAGCTCTGCGCCGCGCTCGGCCTGAAAAATCTCAAACCGTTTTTCACCAGCCATGGCCAGCCCATCGGCTTCAAGTCGCACACCAAGATTTCACGTTCGGAACTCGCCGGGAAACTGGAACGCGCGACGGGCGCAAAACCAAAAATGATTCCCGGCGGCCAGGAAATCTGCGCGCGCATCGGCGTGGTCACCGGCGGCGCGGGCGGCGATTTGAAACTCGCCGCCGCCGAAGGCGTGGACACCTTCATCACCGGCGAAGGCCCGCACTGGACTTACGCGCTGGCGGAGGAGCTGGGGCTGAATGTTTTTTACGGCGGCCATTACGCGACGGAGACGTTCGGCGTGAAGGCGCTCGCGGCGGCGCTTTCGAGGAAGTTTAAGGTGCCATGGAAATTTCTGGATCACCCGACGGGACTGTAATTGTGGATTTCGAGAATCATTTTCCAAACCCGGCGGACAAATTCCATGTGGACGCCGCATCCGGCTGGATCGGCCTGGGCGACTTGAATTCCGCCCGGGATGAACTGGAACAAGTCTCACCGGAAATGCGGAATCACCCCGCCGTGCTGATGGGCCAGAGCGAACTGTTTTTTGCAGAAGAGAACTGGGAGCCGCTTTTGCCGCTCACCGAGAAATTGCTGCTCCAGTTCCCGAAGCTTGATTTTCTTTGGACCAACCGCAGCTACGCGTTGCATGAGTTGAAACGAACGCAGGCCGCCTTTGACGCGCTGCTTCCCGCCGCCAAAAAATTTCCGAAACACTGGCTCATCCGCTACAACCTTGCCTGTTACTGCTCGCAACTCGGCGCACTGGAAGAAGCCATGCGGTGGCTGCAAAAGGCCATCGAACTCGCGGACAAAAAAGAAATCAAAGCCATGGCTCTGGACGATCCCGACTTGAAGCCGCTGCGAAAAGAAATCCGGGAACTCTGACGCTCCGGCTAGAACGGTTGCAAAGGAACTGTAGCCGCCTGCGAAGTGGGACAGGCGTCCCGCCTGTCTGCCCGGAGGGCGTCTCGCCCTCGTTTCCCAACGCAAGCCCGTTCACCTCAGGACAGGCGGGACGCGCTGTCCCACTTCCGCTGCCGCGGCCACGGCTACGATAATTTTCAAACCGCTCTAGTTCAGTTGCAGCAACACGCGTTTGCAAATCGTCTGGCCGATGGCGAGCGACGCGGTGGCTGCGGGCGAAGGTGCGTTGACAACATGCAAAATCCCCTGCGCTTCCTCGAAATGAAAATCCTCAACGAGCTTGCCGTCGGATGTCATCGCCTGCGCCCGGACGCCCGCACCGCCGGTTTCCAGATCGTCCGCGCGGATTTCCGGCACGAGCTTTTGCAACGAACGCGTGAACGCCGCCTTGGAGAGCGAGCGGTAAATTTCGTAACCGCAGAGGCTCGGATACTGCGCCAGAAATTTCCAGAGGCCGGGGAAGCAAAGTGATTCCGCCAGGTCGCGCAGATTCACATCCGTCCATTTGTAACCCTCGCGCGCGAACGCCAGCACCGCGTTCGGCCCGGCCTCGACGCCGCCGTGGATGAGCCGCGTGAAATGCACGCCGAGAAACGGAAACTTCGGGTCGGGCACGGGATAAATCAGGTGCCGCACCAGATGCTGCCGCGCCTGCTTGAGCTGATAATACTCGCCGCGAAACGGAATAATCTTCGCCGACGGTTTTTGTCCCGCCGCCTGCACCAGCCGGTCGGCATGGAGTCCGCCGCAGGTGACGACAAATTTTACGTGGAAATTTCCGGCGGAAGTCTCCACCACTTTTTCGCCGCCGTCGGAAATAATTTTCTCAACGCGGGTGTTGAGTTTTATTTCGCCGCCCGCCTGGCGGATGAGTTCGCCGAGCTTTTCGCAGACGCCGGGATAATCCACGATGCCCTCCTGCGGCACGCGGATCGCCGCGAGGCCGGCGGCGTGCGGCTCGATCTCCCTGATTTGCGCTGGGTTTAATTTTTGCAATCCGAGCAGGCCGTTGGCATGGCCGCGTTCCCAGAGATTTTCCAAGCGGGGCAGTTCGTCGGCGGCAGTGGCGACGACAATTTTCCCGCAGATTTCATGCGCGACGCCGTGCTCGCGGCAGAAGGCGGTCATCTGCTGCAAGCCTTCGACGCTCAACCGGGCCTTCTCCGAGGCGGGCTTGTAATACAGGCCGCAATGCAAAACGCCGCTGTTGTTGCCGGTCTGGTGCGCGGCGAGCCTGGATTCCTTTTCGAGCAGAAGAATTTTCAACTGCGGCTTCGCCTCCAAAAGCCGGAACGCCGTCGCGAGTCCGACGATGCCGCCGCCCACAATGACTGCGTCGTGACTCATGGCCGGCAGTCAGGTTTTTTTTCCCGCGCCGGAGCCTTTGCCGGTCATCCCGACAAGCATCCGCTTGGCGTCGTTGGCGAACGCCCCGCCGAAGCGGAACAGGCGGCGGAAAAAATTCAGCTCCGGCCACGCGGCCAGAGTTTCCGCCGAAATTTTTTCCGCCTCGGCTGGCCGGCCAAGCTGCCGCAGACATTCCGCCTTCAGTTCCTGCACCTGCCGCACGCGCAGGTCGGACAAATTCACCGCGTCCAGACATTCGATGGCCTCGGCGAATTTTTTTTCCGCCACGAAATCCTGCGCTATGAGTATGAGCATCTCGACGGCCTTGGTCTGCCGGTCATAATGCAGTTTGCTGAACGGCTTGCGTTCTTCGGGCGTGAGTTCGCTGTGCCGCTCCTCCTGGAACACGGAGTAAAGGTCGGAAAATTTTCCCGATGCGGCGCGCAGTTCGGCGGCGACGCGCTCCAGATTTTCCAGCGCGGCCTTTTTGTCGGCGGTGTCGGCGGGATGAACCAGGCCGATGAGCTTGCGCGCGGACGCGATGCGGTCCGGCAGCGTCATCTGCAAAAAGCGCGCCCAGAACGGCAGGTTTCTCATGCGCTTGGTGCGGCCTTTGCCGCTGCCAACGGCGGAGAGAATGATGGGCAGCTTCACCAGCCGGCCCGCCATCCGCGCGATTTGCTCGACCCAAAGATCGTCATACCAGCACGGAAAATGACCGCAATAAACGCGGTTCAGCCCGGCAATCCAGCCGCCGCCGAAAACGGGATAGGTCGCCTGGTCCGCCGTCAGCGGGTCGTGGGAAAAACCGAGCAGCACGCCGTCGGGATAATTCGCGAATTCCTGGCGGACGATTTCGTCCCAGCCGGCCGTCTCAAATTTCATGTCGTCCACGATGCTCAAATACGCCTCCGCCGTTTTGCCGGAAACTTCCCAGAGAATCTGGTAGCAGTCACCGAGACCGCTTTGCTGCGGGCCGAAATGCCAGTTGACTGGAAAACCGGGATCGGGGAAAAACTTTTTCCCAACGGCGTCGCGCGTGACCTGATCGTCCGCGTCCACATAAATCCAGAGGTCAACCAGCTCCTTGCGCGTCGTCATGCGGTCCAGCGAGGCGATGACTTCGTGGAGCATTTCGGGACGGGCGCGGGTCGCCAGCATCACGGACACGAAGCCACGACGGAAAGAAATTTGCGGCGTGCTCATGGGAAATCAGTCGCGGATGTCGTCGAAGTCCGTGATGTGCCGGCGGGCGTCCACGAATTTTCCGACTTCCACGTTCGCGCGCTGCGGATTGGCGCGGACACGTTCAGCCATCGCGAACACGTCGGCGGCGGCGCGGTCGGCGCGTCTGGCCGCGAGCGATTCCACGAGCCGGCGGATGCGCGCGGCCTCGTCGCCGGTCGCCCACGTTTCGAGCGCAAGCTGCAGCGCGAAATCGTAATACTCCAACAGCAACGCCGTCGTGAACAGCGCGTGCAACGAACGCTCCGGCATTGGTTTTTTCCAGAGACCAGCCGTGAGCGGATCCTTGAAAAAAATCGCGTCGGCAAAAAATGTGCGCTCGCGTCCGGCGGATTTGCGCTTGTCGAGCAGCTTCGCGGAACGATGGTGAACATCGAAGCCGTAAAAGGAAAAGCCGCGCCCGCGCAACCATTGCTCCACTTCGGAGAATGTCGCCTCGCCGAGATACATCTGGAAAAATTCCAGTTCGACGAGCAGGCAGACGGTTTTATCCTCCAGCGTTTTCACTGCGCCTTGAAGGATTTCGAGTTCGGTGCCCTGCGTATCAATCTTGATGAAATCCGCGCGGCACACGGCGGCGTTCGGGGAGGTTTGAAAAACTTTGTCGAGGCTGGTGGTGCGCAGCGGGATTTTTTTCACCACGTCAAAGCCCGTCATCGCGAAACGTTTCACGAAATCAGGATTCGGCGAGCGCAGCGAACTGTTCACCGCCGAGGAAGTGAGATGCAGCACCGCGTCGCCA
>JAYVCM010000218.1:0-4080 GCA_043749955.1 Limisphaerales bacterium
CCTGCTGACAGCGGAGGAAACCGGCCAGACAAATCGCCTCGAAATAAAACCTAGACGGCAGCGCAGTCAGCGTCCGTTTCCAAAATCCCGCGACTCCACAGCCGTTACGTCCGCTCCGATTCCAGAAACGGACGTTCACTGCGCCCATCATCATGCAATTTGTTACGTTCAGCCAAACGTGATTACTGGCGGCTTTCTGAAACTTGAAAGCCTTGATTTTTTGATGACACCATCCCCGAAGCATTCGCTTCGGAAACCGACACAGAAAAAATGAGACGTTGAAATTCGTTGCCGGGCGTTGATGTTGTCAACGCGGCTAAACGCCTTTCAACATCCATCGTCAACGCCGATCAACGCGGTTCAACACCCGTCGTCAACGGAATTCAACGCCCGAAAACTTCACCATCGGCGCTATCCGGCCTAATCAGCCACCTTTGCCATTTAATCCGCCGAGTATGCGCTAACCGCTTTGGTGCAAAACGCCCTAAACTTTGCGGTGATGAATCCAGACATCATCAACGATGGCAGGCCGGTGAAGCGTAAACGCTGCGGCGGCGGACGGGCTTTTCACAGCCGGCTGGAATCATTCGTGGATTTCATCCGTGAACAACGCCAGCGGCGAAAGACCTGGCAGGAAATTGCCGCCGTGCTTTCCAATGAAAAAAGCTGCGCCATAACATCGCAGGGCGTGCATCAATTTTATCGGCGTTATCTTCACCGCCGGGCGCAAACGCATTGGGAAGAAACGTCATCTATGTCGAAAGTCACCAGCACCCCAACCGGCCTCGCACCGGCACTGGCACGAAAACCAATTTTGGCCGCAACTCCGCCACCGCGCGAAGTTCGCCGGCCAAATCCCGAAGACATGAAACTAAGTGATCCCACAAATATATGAACACAACTCGACGCATCCACCTCAATCCCCAATCCAAAGGCAATCTCGGCAAAAGTTTTGAAGCCGAATTTCGCACCGCGTGGCTCGACAAGCTTGGCGTGCCGTGGAACGGCTCCGACCTCGACGACCGGCATCACACATTTGCCAATCGTCATCCCCAAGCCGTCCGCTCATATCATCTTGGCAACGAGCAGGAGAGCAAAACTGCTTTGTTAAGTTTATTCCGGCGCGTGCTGAAAGATTCCGCCCCGGTTCACGTCATTGACACCCGCGCCCAAGCCGACGCATTGATCTTGGGAGCGCTGGAAGAATTGCAGGTGCTGGACGTGTGCGCCGAACAGGGCGTCCGGCTGACATTTTTCCTGTTCCCGACCGACGATACTGAAAGCATGACCAACGCGGGCAGATTATTTTTTTATGCGGGCGACCGGGTGGATTATGTCATCGTCCACAATCCCGCCAAGGCGCGCGGCGATTTGTTCAAAGGCTCGCAACTGGAAAAACAGTTGGCGGAATTCGGCGCGAAATCCGTGACGCTACCAGCCGTCACGCCGACCACGCTGCTGGCGATTGAAAAAGCCGAGGCCATCGCCAAGCGTGGCTTGAGCTTCGCCGAATTGTCACACGTTGAAGCTGGTCACTTGGAACGCTTGCTGGCGGGTGAAATTCAATGGGCCATGCAGAAATTGTTCCGGCAATACGACGCGGTTGCCGAATTATTGCTGCCCACGGAGTTTGTTCCCAAAGAAAAATCCGCGCCAGCGAAGGAAATAGTGAAGGCCGAACCGCAGCCGCAATTGAATTTTGGAGAATGACGTATGGACAACACTTGTTTCGATTTGTTGTGCAAAGACCTGTCCGCCGATGAAGCCAAGGTATTTCGGAAGATGCTGGCCGAGTGGAGTGATGGGGACGAGAATGGATTTCCGGTGCAACTGGCCTTGCTGACACGGGTGCAGTGGCGCGCGGCGGCACTCGTGCCGCAAGCAGTCAATGAGTCCAGAAAATTGATTGAATTACATCTGGCCGAATATCGTCGGCAAACCGCCGAGCTGGTTAAAAATTTTTCTGCCGTCGGTGAAGACCAGGCCGATGAATTGAAAAACGTCGTCAAAGCCCACACCGAGGCGTTGAATCAGGCTTCCGGTTCATTTCGCAGCCAGTTGAAATCCATCGGAGCCTTCACCCAAGATATTAGAAAACATTTGGACGACGGGATTTCCTCATATAATCACATCAAAACCGACTTGAAGGCTGGCAGAGAAATGTTTCGTAAAACCTGCGAAGACCTGGATGGCCGGATCAATGGGGTGCAATTAAGACGGGACTGGCTGGCTTGGCTCGGACTAATTGCCGTCGGCATGGTGATTGGCATTACTATGGGTGTTGTGCTTGAAGCGAAATTTCACTGACCGTCGGCAAAAATTGTGCTCGATGCTCACGTCTATTTCCGTGCCCGTGCGGGCTGGCTCCGTTGAAACCATTCGTAGTTGAAGGTTTCCTGTCACACAGTTTCAGTGGTTGCAATCTTTTCAAATTCAGAAAAAATATCAGAATAATTTGCATTCAAAAATCTGACCACTTTTGCATTATCAACAAGTTTTTTAATGTAGCCGCAAGCCAGTGTCAGATTCAGCATATTTTCCCCGTAAGTTTCCTCGACGGCTTTGACGCCTTGTTCAAGGGATTCCATCTCCTGCTCCATTTTGCCAATCTCTTCGGGTGTTAATCCCTTCTTGAACTTTGGTTTTTCAGGTTGCGCCAACTGATCTTTCCGTGTGCCCAACACCAACGCTTCTGCATAACCCGCTGCAAAATTATTTGCACCAACCATGATTTCGGCAATTTCGATCTGCCGCAAGCAGGCGACTTGTTTTAGCAGACAAATCGCTTTTGGGCTGATTGCCTTGTCTTTCAACAAATCAGCCGCTTCTTCGTGAATCCCGTCCAATAGCTTCATTGATGCGTTCACATTTTTGACGGAGATGTTCAACGCCGCTGCGATTCGTTCCGGTCTTACTCCGTTCCGAACCGCTTTCACAATCATTTTATGTTCCTGAATGGGAGCCAGCCGGCTGACGCGCGCATTGTAAGTGAAGCTTTCATCGTCGTTGGCGATGATGCAGTCCGCCTCGGTCTCGCCGAGTTCTTTCAGCGCAAAATAACGGAGATGGCCATCCAGAAGCAGATATGTTCCGGCTCCATCCTTTTGCGGATACACCATGAGCGGTTCAACCAGCGCGACTTCTTTGATGGATGCGCGGATTGTTTGGTATCGCCGGATATTCTTCTGCGGGTCTTTTATCTGGCGCACTGGAAGAATAACGGCCAGCGAAAGCCGGATTTTCCGCATCTCGAATCCAATTTTTGCGTCACTCATGCAGCCTCCTTATGTTTGGTTCCTAGTTTGTCCCACAGATACTTTGGCATTGTGGAGAGAGTCTCAGCCCTCAATAGATTTACGAAGTTTTCATCCGTCAGAAGTTGATTGAATGCGTTGACGATAAAAACCAGCTTCTCATCGCTCAATCTGGCTTTGCGGATCAGCAATTTTTGCTTCTGACTTTCACGCCTGTAAGCATTCACAAGGCTTTCGGCACTCGTCAGCTTCTTCCGTCCGGGGCGATCACCGGCATCCCGCTGCTTGCCAGCGAAGCGTCGCTGATCAATCAGGCGCTTAACCGTGCGAATGGACACTTGGGTTAGCTGCTTGTTTTCGTAAGCTTTGAGCAATTCGCGTTGCGTCTCGACGCTGTTCGCCCTGGCAATGTCCATTGCAACTCCCAATGGAATTCTGCCACTGGTCGCTGCATCCAACAGGCGTTCTTCCCCTGCGTTTTTCAAGGCAATACAACCGGCAACCATTGCCTTATCAATATCCAGCTTTCTCCCAATTTCGACATTGCCGTAACCTGCCGCTTTGAGCCGCTCAATCTCACGGATCAATGCCAAAGGTGCATGATGACGCCGCGCCATATTCTCAACCAGACTTCGTAGCAAACGATCCTCCTTGGAAACATCAACGACTACCGCCGGAATTTCTTTGTGTCCGAGCGCAATATACGCTTGGATTCGACCCTGGCCGCAAACTAAATCATACTCCAACTCTGCCGCCTCCTGTGCCGAACGAAGACTCACCTGAATCGGCTTTTTCAAACCGAGATTTTTGATGCTCTGGACAATGA
>JAYVCM010000219.1:0-8261 GCA_043749955.1 Limisphaerales bacterium
CGTCCCGCCGGCGAGTTGGTTTAAACAACACGCCGGCGGGACGCCGGCGCTCCCAGGCTGTCGGTCCAAGGCATGATCGCGAATCTTTTTTGGCGCAAAAAAATAATTCTCAAGCCGGGGCAAAATGTTCCGATGACACCGTGGCGCTCACTCGCGCCGCACTATGATGAATCAACGTGGAGCCGCAGAAATGGGACTGCTCAAGGCGTTCGTGCTGGCCGTCAGCGTCGCCACCGTGGCGCGCGCGGGACTGGCTTATCTGCCCGTGACGGGGCCGTTGCCGTTGCGGATGCAGGTGGTGAAAAGCGCGCCGCTAAAAGCCGAAACCGTGGCCGGCCAGTTCCCGTCGGAAACGAAGCCGGACGCGGCACTGGCGAATCTGGTTTCCAGCGCGGACACGACTTCACCTGTCGCCATTGCCGCCACCAACATTTTTCCGGCGCTGCCCCCGGTGTCCATCGGCGCAGGCAACGTGCTGGACGACACGTTTGGCACGGCGATCTTCGCGCTGCCCATGCCGGAGCTGATGGGCCTCACGCCGCAGATGCTGGCCCTGTATTTTCACCCGGCTGGCAATGGCACGAACGCCGCGCTCGTCGGCCCGTTCCATGTCGGCTTCATCCCGCCGCTGCTGCCGTCGGAAAAATCCAGCCACGCTGAATACATCGTCAAATGATCTGGCTGATCACCAACCAGCCGGCGCGCCTGCTGAACCGGATGAAACTCGCGGCTGCCCGGGTTTGGAGTTCCGCCTTCAGTCGCCTCGGAGCCGGCGCCAGCCCGGGCCGCGTAAACGCGGAACTCCAAACCAAACCCACGCCGGCCTCGGAGGCGTTGTCCGCCCGCTTCATGATGCTCCTGGCGGCGGCGATCGTGCTGTTTGTCGTCGTGGCCGTGGCGACGGCGCAGGAGTCCAACGGCCCGGCGCTGCTGCCGGACGCCGCGGCGGTGGACACAAATTCCGTTGCGGCCAAAAAACTGGAGCGGTTCAATTTTGCGCTGGCCACGGCGCGGTTCGCCGTGAACACGCGGGATTTTTCGCAGGCGGAAAAAAATTTCCTGCTGCTGCTGGCCGAGGACGTGCCGGAAGATTTGCAGAAGACGGCGTTGTATGAGATGGCCATGGCCGTGCAGTCCAAGAACGACCTGTCGCGGGCGCAGGTGATTTTCACCCAGTATCTGCAACGCTGGCCGGGCGATGCGCGCATCCCGGAAATCTGCCTGCACCAGGGCCAGATTTTCCGGGGCATGGGCCTGAACAGCCTCGCGCTCGCGAAATTTTACAGCGTGATGACCGCCGCGCTGGTGTTGAAGAACGACCAGTTGCCGTTTTACAAACGGCTGGTGCTGCAGGCGCAGGTGGAGATTGCGGAGACGCATTACCTCGTCGGAAAATTCGCCGATGCGGCGGAGTATTATTCGCGGCTGCTCAAACAGGAAGATCCGGCGCTGGACCGCGCGCAAATCCAGTTCCGCCTGGTGCGCTCGCTGGTCGCGTTGAAACGCCACGACGAGGCGGCGTCGCAGGCGCAGGATTTTTTGTCGCGCCACGCGGAGTCGCCGGAGGAGCCGGAGATGCGCTATCATCTGGCGCAGGCGTTGAAAGGATTGGGCCGCAACAGCGAGGCGATGGCGCAGGTGCTGATTTTTCTGAAGGAGGAGCGCGAGAAGACCAAGGATCATCCTGAAGTCTGGACCTACTGGCAGCAGCGCGTGGGCAACGAGATCGGCAACGAGCTGTATCAGGAGGGGGATTTCGTGAAGGCGCTCGAAGTTTATCTCACGCTGGCCAAACTGGACGCGGCCCCGGCGTGGCAGGTGCCGGTGAACTATCAGGTGGGCATCACCTGTGAAAAATTATTGCAGCCCGACCGCGCGATGGCGGCGTATCGCGGCATCACCAATGTTGCGCCGTCGCTTGGCACCAACCTCGCGCCCGGCCTAAAGTCGGTCGTGGAGATGGCGCAGTGGCGGCTCAATTTTCTGCAATGGCACGAGCGCGCGGAACAGTTCAACCCGCCGCAAAAAAATCCCGCCACCAATTCCCTCCCCAGCCTCACCCAACAATGAACCTGCCCAGCCCGGAAACTTTTTTCGCCGCGATCGTCCGCGACCTGCGCGAGCACCTCGACCTCTGCCACGAATGTCTGGCGCTCTTCACCGTGGAAAACCGGTTGCTGCGGGGCGCGACGCCGTGGGAGCCGGCGGAATTTTCCGGGCAGAGAAAGCGCTTGCTCCCGCGATTGGAATCCGTCTTAATCAAATTACGCGGCAGCCGCGAGGCCTGGCAAAAAGTGCCGGAGGCCGAACGCGAACGCTGCGGGGAAATTAAAAACATGTTCCGGGAACTTCAAAATCTGCTGCCACGGGTGCTTTTGCTGGACCGGGAAAATCAGCAGGAAATGTTGCGCCGGGGCGCCGTTCCCGCCGCGCAGTTGCCGCCCGCCGCCAGCCAGCAGCCGAATTTTGTCGCCAGTTTGTATCGCCGCCACACGGCAGTTTGAGCCATGTCCATTGAGAAAGTCATCGTCCTCGAAGACGACGCGATTGTCCGCGCGAACCTGGAGAATTATCTCCGGCGTCAGCGGCTCGATGTCGCGTCCGCGCCCACGCTGGCGGCGGCGCGCGATTTTTTGAGCAAGGACAACTTCGATCTGATCTTCATGGACATGCGGCTGCCGGACGGCGAGAGCATCGAACTGCTCAAGCAGCTCCAGACGCGTCCGCAAAAACCGCTCGCCGTCGTGATGACCGGCTTTGGATCGGTTGAATCCGCCGTGGACTGCATGAAAAACGGCGCGTTTGATTATCTCATCAAGCCGTTCTCCACCGAGCAGATCGAGGTCACGCTCCGCAAGGCGCAGGAATTCACGCAGCTCCTCAAGGTCAACCAGTTCTTGAGCCAGGAAACGGACGAGGGCGAGACGGTTTTCCTGGGCCGCAGCCCGGCGATGGAAAATTTGCGTTCGCTCATCCGCAAGGTCGCGCGCACGCAGGCCACGGTTTTGATCCACGGCGAAAGCGGCACCGGCAAGGAGCTTGTGGCCCGCGCGCTCTACCGCGAAAGCCCGCGCGCCGAGGCCCCGTTCATCAAGGTGAACTGCGCCGCCGTCCCGGAAAATCTCATCGAAAGCGAATTTTTCGGCCACGAAAAAGGCTCGTTCACCGGCGCGATGACGAAACGCGAAGGCCGGTTTGAACTCGCGCATGGCGGCACGATTTTGCTCGATGAAGTCAGCGAAATCTCGCCGGCCGTGCAGGCGAAACTGCTGCGCGTGCTGCAGGAACGCGAACTCGAACGCGTCGGCGGCAACCGCACCATCAAGGTGGACGTGCGCGTCATCGCCACCACCAACCGCGATCTGGAACAGAGCGTGGCGAAGAAAGAATTTCGCCAGGATTTATTTTTCCGGTTGAACGTCGTGCCCATCCAGGTGCCGCCCTTGCGCGACCGGCGCGAGGACATTCCCGAACTCGCGGGCGAATTTCTGCGCCGCTTCGGCCGCAAGCACGGCGTCCACGTCAAGGGTTTCACCGATGCGGCATTGCGCACGCTGCTCGACCACCACTGGCCCGGCAACGTCCGCGAACTCCAGAACGTCGTCGAGCGCGCCGTGATCATGTGCGGCGAAAACGGAATGTTGGAACCGGAACATCTCGGCATGACGACCAGCCCGCCGGCGGCGGAAAATTCCGGCGTGTCCGTGGGCGGAAATATTTTACCGGTCGGCAAAAGCGCCGGTGAATCCCTCACGCTGGCGGAACTGGAGAAGCGGCACATCCTCGCCGCGTTGGAACTGTGCAAAGGCAACCGCACCCACGCCGCGAAGATGCTCGACGTGAGCATCCGCACGCTCCGCAACAAGCTGCACGAATACCACGGCACCTCGCCGAAGTCAGACGACGAGACGGAAACAGTTGAAGGCTGATTGGCAACGTGGCAACAGCCCGTGCAAGGCCATTTAACTCGAAGAATTTTTCCAGCGACGGAAGCCGAGGAGCAAGATGCCAAGTGCAGTTAAGGCAAGCCGGCCTGGTTCGGGAACGGGGATGATGTTTTGGGTTCCGGCATAAATTCCGCCGCCTTCAATTTCAAGCGCACCGCCAAGCATCTGGATTACGCCTTGATTGTTGACCAATTGGGCCCAGCCAAAAAGCGGATTGCTGTAAACTCCATTTACCGGAGTATATCCAGTATAGAGTCCTACATAAAATGGAATGCCGTTGGTAAAAACATAGCTGTTGGGATATAACAATTCCGTCCAAGTGTGCGACAAGATGGGTTGCAAACTGATTGAGTCGTTCGATGACACCAAAAAAACACGAACGCCTTCATCTAGGAAATAACTAAAAGAGAATGTGTTTGTATAAACTGTTGGCGGCGTTTTGCTTTTCGGGCTTAACGCAAAAGCCGTGTAATCCCCATTAGTTGGATTTTGTATTACCCCAATTTGGTAGCCCTGAAATATGCCTGAATAACCAACGTAAACAACGCCATCCGTCACAATATATCCTTGCGAACGTAGCTGAAGAGTTGCTCCTAAAATACAAATTATCACAAACAGTTCTTTAAGTTTATTTCTCATATGTTTCCTTGTGGGTTTTATCTCTTAAAAAATTGATCAATGAATAGTCGGCCAATTGGTTAATGATAACGGGGTCAATTTATAGTCCGTATTCGTAACGCCATTGTTGGTCGAGAGATAGTGCATTTTCTCGTTAATGTTATCAAAGTCAAAGGCATAGTTATGTCCGCCGTTCGGACTTGAGTTGGCTGAAACTAAAACCAACTGGTTATTGATGAGAATTCTTTCAGGACAAGACGAGTCTCCAGAAACAATCAGAACATTCCAATTTACAGGAAGGCCGAAGGGAGCTGTATTATTGGTATCCCAGCTAATGTCTGAATTTCGGAAAGACATAGGCTGGCCAAACACTAAAACATCCTGATTCATGCCGATGCCTTGAACACGGCCGCCTGTCAACGGAATATAATTGGTATAAGTTGTCGGCAGCACGGGCAAATAACCGACCGAGGATGGCAAGTCCGCATCTAAAATTCCAACCGAAGTATCTTTGTATTGAATATCAATTAAATTGGTTCCAATATCTGCGCGTTGCAGGGTCTTCCGCCAATAGAGCACATTGTTGGTATCAAGAAACGCTATCGTGTGGCCATCCGGTTTTACATGTTCCGCAAACAAATAATGTCGCGGGGACACCATCGTTATCAATCCCGCACGGCTTAACTGATTGCTATATCCGATGGTGGTCGCACTTAATCCATGCATTCCTTTCAGCCAGAAATTCGTTGACCAAACCGCATTCGTTATACGGTTTAGATTTACTGACGGTGGCATGGTGTATTCCTCCATGTCATTGGTGCTGCCGGTGAACCCATTGGTATGGCCCACCGCATTCGTCGAGAGGTGATACGCCAGCGTTCCCACATCAATGTAGCTGCCCACATACGTCATCGTCACCTGCCAAACAAGACTGGTGATGCTGCCTGCGGCGTTCCTCACAGTGACGGAATAGGCTCCGAGCAAGGGCGAGTCTATTACAAACGTGTGGCTGCTTGTAGTTTCTCCAAAAAGGTTGGTGCCATTGAACCGCCATTGATATTGGAGTGGAAAACCGTTCGTCTCCCCGGGCGCGGCCGCGGTGACGCTCAAAGTCAAGTTGGTCTGATAGACCGCGACATAATTCGTGGGCATAGGCGATTGTGAAGCGATGGCCGGTGCAGTCACCAGCGTGAAGACTGCGTTGGAACTGGCGAAGCTGCCGTAGCCCGCGTTGTCGTTGACCATGACGCGATAGCTGCCCCGCTGCGCTGCCTGAACATTCGTCAGCGTCAGCGTGGTGTTGGTTGCGCCCGTGAGGTTCACACCGTTAGTCTGCCACTGATACGTCACGCCGTAAAGTCCCTGGCCGGTGGCGGTGAAGGAAACACTGTCGCCCGCCACTTTGTATTGGTCAACCGGTTCAAGGATCACCACGGGCGTCGGCGGGCCGGTGCGAATGGCAAAGGCATAATCATATCCGCCGCCGACCGCAATGACTTGGTTCAATCCGCCAAACGAAGTGTTGACTTTGTTTTTGCCCCACACCGCAACCGAGCCATCTTTTTTAATGGCCAAGGTATAACCGCTCAAGGGCACTCCACCGGCGGCAATCATGACGACGTTGCTCAAACCGGCGGGAACAAAAGATTCCCCGTAACTATTGTCGCCCCAACAAACCACCGTGCCATCTTTTTTCAAGGCGACGCTGTGCGCCCAGCCTGCCGCCACGTCCCAGACATTGCTCAATCCCGCTGGAACAATGGTTTGCCCGTGGCCGTTGTTGCCCCAGGCGGCCACCGTGCCATCTGCTCGCACCGCGAGGTTATGCTCTCCACCGCAAGCAATGGCAATCACATTGGTCAAATTGGCCGGAACGCTCGCCTGTCCAGAACTGTTGTCACCCCAAGCCACAAGTGTTCCGTTGCTTAACAGGACAAGCGAGTTGTAAGCCTGCCCGGAAATGACCACGCCGTTCGTAATCGGAAAGGGCATGTTGAGTTCTCCATAAAAGTTATACCCCCAAACGGTCACCACTCCGTTGGTTTGCAAGGCCAGATTATGATTCCATCCCCCGGCGATCATCGCCACGCCGGTGATGTTTGTCGGACTACTCGTGTAAAAGTTGTCACCCCAACTGCGTAAAGTTCCATCGGACAACAACGCCAGCCCTTGAAAATAACCACCGGCCACCATGACGGCATTCGTGATGCCGACGGGAATTTCGGTTTGATAATGTGCATCCTCTCCCCAGCCGACGATCATGGTTCGGACAGGCTTGGCCAGCCGGTAAAACGCCCTGTCCGCTGGCTGGCTCGTGAAGGAGTAACGGTTCGATGTGTAGCCGATGCCCAGCCAGTTCCAAGCACCCGTCGGCGTCAGCAAATTCGTCGCCATCAAAATGTCGTAAGGCACGTTGTTCGTCCCGCCCACAATATCAAAGCTTGCCGTCATTGGCGCGGTCGTCACTACAAGATTTGTCAGACAAACCGGATTGCCATAGGCGTAGCTGGACAGGCTGCTCATCATCATCCGCATCTGTGAGCCACCGGAATTCAATGCCGCTGCGGCCTCCAGCTTGGCTTCCGCTTGGATGGCGGCATAGTCAACCTGCCGGTCGTCCAAAACAAAAGTGCCATCGCCGAGCGGCCAGACGGAAAGGGTATAGAAATTTGACGGCAGCGGTGGCCAGCTTGGATTTTGCATAGACCAGAACCCGGAAGAGATAACCTGGTTGCGTTTGTTCCTCGGCAGCGTGTCAAAAGGCACCGGCTCAACCAAAGTCAAAGCCTCCAGCATGGTCTTCACCTCCGTGGGTGATTCCAGACTGACATGGATGCTGGCGAAATCAGCCTGTTGGGCGTGAAGAAGGTTCGTGGCCAAAAAGATTCCCAGCCCAAATACAAGAAGCCTGTTGAATGTTTTCATAATTCTCATCTTCCATTTCTCCCCGGATTCCAATGGCCCCATGAACACCTCTGAAGGTCACCTTTGGGTTGGAGTCTTTTATCACACGGCTTGCAAATCAACGCAAGACAAAACATCAGGTATGCTTTATGTCCAAACTGGCGCTCACTGTTTAGTTAAGTGGTCGTGTCGCGCCCGCAGCATCGTAAAAAACTTGGTGAAACCGTCCGCCACTATCGGAAAAAGGCGGAATTCAGCCAGGAGAAACTGGCTGAAAAAGCCAGCTTGAGCACGGTTTTCATCAGTGATGTGGAACGCGGTGTTGAAAACATTTCTGTTGATGCTTTGGCAAGAATAGCCAAGTCGCTTGGGGTCAGTTTGCGCGAACTCTTTTAGCCGGACTTCACTTACACAGGCCGCATCCGACTGGGTGCGGCCTGTTTATTTGAACCGGTTCAGCGGTTTGTCATGGCGCGTCATACAATTTACTCAATGCGTTGAGTAAACTTGCTCAATACAAAAGCACGGTCAAAACGGCTTCGGGCTGCGGCCGGTGGGCGCAGCGTCGGGCGACAGAATTTTTGCGAGTCACAATTTTGCCATGTCTTTGTTGGCTGCTGCGCGGGCAAACCGGGTCGCAGCACCACCCGGTCCATCAGTTCTTCGCGCACTGACCAACCTTGCCTAGCAGTTTCCTTTCAGCGGGTAACATTTGCCCACACGCGCCGGCCGGGCGGTGAAATCCATTGGTATTACACGCTTTTGTTCCGCTGGCATTGTCGTTGCTTAGCA
>JAYVCM010000220.1:0-2652 GCA_043749955.1 Limisphaerales bacterium
GAGCCGCTGACGCTTTGGTATCGTCGGCCCGCCACCAAGTGGGAGACCGAAGCGCTGCCGGTGGGCAACGGCCGGCTCGCGGCCATGGTCTTCGGCGGCATTGACCACGAACGGATTCAGTTCAACGAGGAGACGGTCTGGGACGGCGCGCCGGGAGATCCCACCAATCCGCAGGCGTTGATCGCATTGCCGGAAGTCCGCCGGTTGCTGTTCGAGGGCAAGAACGAGGAGGCCGCCCAACTGGCCGGCGAAAAAATGATGGGGAATCCAATGCACGTGAAATCGTATCAGACCTTGGGCGACCTGGTGCTGGAACTGCCGGCGGCGACTGCGGTGACGGGGTATCGTCGCGATCTTGATTTGGATACCGGCGTGGCGCGGGTGAGTTATGGCGTGGACGGAGTCCAGTTCACGCGGGAAGTTTTTGCGAGCGCGCCGGATCAAGTCATCGTGATCCACCTCAAAGCTGATCAGCGTGGAAAGATAAACTTTACCGCCAAGTTAAAACGCATGGGGGCAACCACTGTGGCGGTGTCACCGAATCGTTTGGCCATGCGTGGTCAGCTCGGTTTGAAATACGAGGCGCAACTCCAGGCTAAAGTGAGTGGTGGCCGCGTGAGCGCAAAGGATGGCGAATTAAAAATCGAGAACGCCAATGAAGCCACGCTCCTGCTGGTGGGCGCGACGAGTTACAAGAATGCGAATGATATTTCCGCTGACGCAACGGCTCGTTGTGAGGCCGCATTGAAGTCAGCCGCGAAGAAATCCTATCGCCAGCTTCTAGCCGCGCACCTTGTAGATCATCAGCAGTTTTTTCGGCGCGTGAGGCTTGATCTGGGCGAGACCGAAGCCGTCAAGCAGCCGACCGACGAACGTTTGAAAGCTGTGCGCGAGGGCGCGACCGATCCGCAGTTAGTGACGTTGTATTTCCAGTTTGGACGTTATCTGCTGATGGGCAGTTCGCGTCCGGGCAGTCTCCCGGCAAACCTGCAAGGCAAGTGGTGTCAGCATTACAACGCCCCGTGGAACAGTGATTATCACTTCAACATCAATCTCCAGATGAATTACTGGCCGGCGGAAGTTTGTAACCTGGCAGAATGTCACACGCCGCTGTTTGACTATCTGGAGAGCCTCGTTCCGTTCGGCGAGCGGACGGCCAAGGTGCATTACGGCGCACGCGGCTGGGTGGTGCATCATCTCTCGGACATCTTTGGCTTCACGCCGCCGGCGGATGGCGTTCAGGGTGTCTGGCCGATGGGCGCGGCCTGGACGACGCGCGATCTCATGGAGTATTACCGCTTCAACGGCGACCGGGAATATCTTGCCAGGCATGGTTACCCTATGATGAAAGGCGCGGCGCGGTTCATCTTGGATTTTCTCATCGAAGCTCCGTCCGGAACTCCCGTCGTCGACAAGCTCGTGACCAATCCTTCGCATTCGCCGGAGAACGGTTTTAAGAAAGCCGACGGCATGACATCCGGTTTCACTTACGCGGCCACGATGGATTTGGGAATCATCCATGACTTGTTCATGAACATTATCGAAGCGAATCGCGCGCTTGGGCCGGATGGAAAATTCGACACGGAGTTCCGCCGGGAAGTGGAAGCCGCGCTGCAAAAACTTGCGCCGCTGCAAATCAGTCCCAAGAACGGACGCTTGCAGGAATGGGTGGAAGATTACGAAGACACCGATCCGCATCATCGTCACACGTCGCACTTGTTCGCGTTGCACCCCGGACAACAAATCACCCGCACGCAGACGCCGGAGTTGTTCGAGGCGGCGAAGAAATCGCTGCTCATCCGTGGTGACGGCGGCACGGGCTGGAGCATGGCGTGGAAGGTTAATTTCTGGGCGCGCTTCCAGGACGGCGACCATGCTTATCTGATGTTGAGCAACCTGCTGAAACGCGGCACGCTGCCCAATTTGTTCGACACGCATCCGCCGTTTCAAATTGACGGCAACTTCGGCGCGACCGCCGCGATTGCCGAAATGCTCGTGCAAAGTCAGGCGGGGGAAATCCAATTTCTTCCCGCCTTGCCGACGGCGTGGCCGACCGGTTCGGTGAAAGGACTTCGGGCACGCGGAGGATTTGAAATAGATGTCGCTTGGAAAGATGGGAAACTTACCCAGGCCGTCATCCGTTCCCTGAACGGAAATCCGCTGCGCCTGCGTTATGGGGCGCACACGCGTGAGGTGACACTGGCGAAAGGAAAAATTTTCAAATGGGATGGCAACTAAGTTTTCAGCGTGAGTTTGATGACCATGAAGACGAAGCGATTGAGTTCAATGCTGGTGGCTGGGGTGGCATTGCTTGCGGGACAGATTCTCGCGGCAGAGCTTCCTATTGGGCAGATTGCTTCAACCTCGGGCGTTGCGGGCGAGGCCGTGTTGCTCGGTTCGCTGAAGCTGGGTGAAGTCATGCAGGGGTGGGGCGAGCCACAAGCCAACCGTTCGGTTGAGGGACACGCACTCGCCATCAGCGGACAGAAATATGAAACCGGTCTGGGCACGCACGCTCGTAGTGTGCTGTGGCTTGATCTGCAAGGCGGCTCCCGGCGTTTCACGGCGGCGGTGGGCATTGATGACGAAGTGGTGTCGCGCATCGTGCAGCGGGAACTGCGCGCCGCGTATGACAAGGGCAACGATGAATAC
>JAYVCM010000221.1:0-8959 GCA_043749955.1 Limisphaerales bacterium
CATGAAATTTTTCAACCGGGTAAAGCTGCGGCCGGCCCACGTGCGGCAGCAGCATCACGCCTTCCGTGCCGATGAAGGCGGAGCCTTGTTCGGACAGCCGCTTGCCTCCGAGCAACGCCGCCAGTTCCGCCGGCGGCGGCTGCGCGCCGTCATACCAGGTGACGGGCAGCGTTTTTTCCGCCGTGTATTTCGTGCCGGGAAAAAGATAATGAATCTTGGAATCCAGCGCCCAGTTCCATTGGTTGGGCGCCGCGCCCTCGGAGCGGACCGTGAGCGGCGCGGTCAGGGCGAGCGCACCAAACACGGGATCAAAAATATGGCAGCCCATGTCGCCGAAAGTGCCGGTGCCGAAATCAAGGCGCTTGCGCCAGTTTCCCGGATGGTAATACGCGTCGCCGATGAACGGACGCGCGGCGCAGACGCCCAGCCACAAATTCCAATCAAAGTCCGCCGGCACCGGATCCGTCCGGTCCGGCAAGACCGACGTGTCGCCCCAGGTCTTGTTGCTCCAGGCGTGGGCTTCCTTGACCTTGCCGATGACGCCGTCCTGCACGAGCCGCACGGCCTTGCGATAGTGGGCGTTCGCGTGAATCTGGATGCCCATCTGCGTGACGAGTTTTTTTTTCGCCGCCATTTCCGTCATGCGGCGCACCTCGTAGAGATCATGCGCGAGCGGCTTCTGACCATAGACATGTTTGCCCAGTTGCATCGCCGACATGCCGATGGGCGCGTGCATGTGGTCGGGCGTGGAGACGTTGACGGAATCAATGTTCTTCGCCTCCTGGTCCAGCAGTTCGCGCCAGTCCTGATAAATCCGCGCCTTCGGAAACTGCGCGCGCGCCTCGGCGGTGCGGCTCAAGTCCACGTCGCACACGGCGACAATTTCAACGCCGGGGCATTTGGCGATCTGGGTGAGATCCTCCCATGCCATGCTGCTCGCGCCAAAACTGGCGTGGCGCAGGACGCTGTTGGGCGACCGCGCCATCAGGCCGCTCGTGATGAACGGCGCGCCGATGGCGGCAACACCGAGGGTTTTGAGAAACGAACGCCGCGAGTGCAGATGATTTGAATTCATGGTTGTGCGTTGAGTTAGTTGAGTGACTTGATGGAAATTTTTCGGAACATCACCGGGTCGTCGTGCCCGGCGAAACCAAAGTGGCCGCTCGCGCGGTCCTTGCCGGGATGCGCATGGCCGCCCGCGAACTCGGTGACCTGGCTCAAATCCGCGTCGAGAATCACGGTGCCATTCAGCTCAACCTTGATCGTCGAACCGCGGACGGTGACTTCCTCGTAATTCCATTCGCCGATGGGATGCTGGTAGCCGCGCGCAGCGGCGACCATGCCGTAGGCCGAGCCGTGCGCCTGGCGCGGATCAATCTTGCTGCCGGTGGCCTTTTCGTAATTGTCGTCGAGCACCTGACATTCGCACATGCCGACGTAAGCGGTGTCGCCATCGCCCGGGTAACGGATGGCGAGGCCGTTGTTGCCGCCGGGCGGCAGTTTGAATTCGAGCCGCACGACAAAATTCGTGAACTCCGCCTGCGTATAAATCGTGCCGCCTTGTTTGGGCTTGCAGCCAATTGCACCGTCTTTCACTTCGTAGTTGTCCACCGGCCCGGCCCAGCCGGCAAAATCCTTGCCGTTGAAAATCGGTTTGAAGCCGGCGCCGTCGGTGCCACGCGAAAGTTGATTCGCCTCTGCGCCGCCCAGCTCGCGGATGAAAACATTGCGCCAGCGGATTTCGCCGCCATGCGTCTGCAACTGGATCGGGCCGCGCGGCGGGACGGGCAACTGCCGGTTGAAATAATTTTCCAGCGCCGCGCCGCTGACAGTTTGCCGGCCGTTCAACCAGACCCAGACACGCGCGCCCGCCATGACGATGCGGAAATGATTCCATTCGCCGAACGGTTGGTCCGCCTTCACCAACGGATCTTTGCCGGTCGCGCCGGGGGAATTATTCCACAGCCCGCCGGAGCCTTTGTCCGCGCCAATTTTGAACTTCGCCGCTTCGGTGGCATCCCAGATCTGCACCTGCGGACAGCCGCGCAGATAAATCCCGCTGTCGGCGAGCGGCACGGTCTGGTAATCCACGAGCAATTCGAAATCGCCGTAGTTCTGATCCGACGTGAGGAAGCGACCGTGCCCGTCGTTCACCAGCTCCCCGTTCTCCACGCGCCAGTGCTGGCGGATGTCGGCGAGCGAGGCGTCGTGCTTCGTTTGAAATTCCGCCGCCGGCAACGCCAGGTATTGGCGCGGGTCTTCGGTGTCCGCCCCCCACCAGCCGGCGAGATTCGTGCCGTTCCACAAAGCGGTGAAGCCAGGCGGCGGCGTGTTTCGCGTGACGTGACGTTCGGGTGACTGGCAGCCAGTGAGGGCCGGCAGGACAGCGGCGAGGAGCGCCAGTGAGCGCGGAAAAAAATTCATGGAGCGTCGGTGTGCGAGCATAAATTGGTTTGGCATTTGTTCAGGAGTTGGTTGCGATTTTCGGCGGATGGAAAAACAGCGCGAGCGCCACCGCCGCCACGAGCGAGCAAGTCATCGGCACGAGGAACAGGCCGTGGAAATTCGTGATGCCGTCGTGCGTGAATACTTTCTGGCTGAGATACGGGCAGATGGAATTCGCCAGCAACGCGCCCGCGCCGAGAATCATCACGTTGAACAAACCCTGCGCGCTGGCGCGGGCATCCTTCGGAAAGTGGGCGTCCACAAAAATGTAAACCGTGGCGAAGAAGAACGCGTAACAGATGCCATGGAGCACCTGCACCAAAATGATGAGTTCCGGCGGCTGCGGAAAAAACGCATACACCGCGAACCGCGCCGCGTGGCCGAGAATGCCGACGATCATGGTCGTGCGCCAGCCGAGCCGCTTGAGCGTCATCCCCAGTGCGAACATGGTGATAATCTCCGCGATCTGGCCGACGCTCATCACGGGCATGATCCAGTTGCCGGGAATTCCCACGCCGCCCGCTTCCTTGGCCGCGCCGAGAAACGAGCCGGTCCAGTTGAAATAGCAATTATGCACAAACGAATCCATGAGCGTGACCAGCCACAGCACGAGCACGAACGGATGCTTGAGCAGCTTCAGGGCCTCGACCCACGCGAGTTTTTCCGCGCCATTGCCCGCCCGCTTCGGCGGCGTGTGCGGCAGCAGAAAGCTGAAGCCGGCCAGCGCCAGCGAGGCGACCCCGGCCACGATGTAAGTCCAGCGCGTCGCCGACTTGAGGGCGTCGCCGGTCAGACCGGAACTCAACACGGTGCCCAGCCAGCTCACCACGCCCACGGCGTTCGCCGCGTGAACTTTGTCCCAATCCACGAGGATGAACGTGAACGGCCACGCCGCGAGAATCCAGCCGATCGTGCCGCCCACGCGCACGAGGCCGAATTCTTTCTGCGGATTTTTCATGCTCGCGAAGGCGATGGAGTTCGTGATGGAAATGGTCGGCACATAGAACAGGCAATGCACGAGCATCAGGCCGAAGAACGGCCAGAACGCTTTCGTGAACGCGAGTCCGATCATCGCCACGCCGCCGACGAGATGGCTGAACGCGAGAAATTTCTCCGCCGCAAAATTGCGGTCGGCAAACTGGTTGCTGAAAAACATGCCCATGATGGCCGCGAGCGGAAAGGCGTTGAGAATCCAGGCCTGCTGGCCCGGCGAAAACCCCAGGCTGGGCAGGTAGCCGAAAATCAGCGGGAGCCACGCGCCCCAGATGAAAAATTCCAGGGCCATCATGACGAACAGTTTGAAGCGGGGCGATTTTTGCATGGTGATTGATTCGGTGGTTTTAATTGGCGGTTAAAGTTTCACGGACTGTCCGGTGCGGATGGATTTTTCCTCGGCCTCGCAAATTTCCAGCGCGGTCTGGCCGTCGAGACCGGTGACCCTCTGCGGCGGGCGGCCCTGCGCCACACATTCCAACAGATAGCCGACTTCCGCGCCATAACCATCCGGCCCGTCGCAAGGGACCGTGCGCGGCGGCTGGCCGGACTCGGTCACGCGCAGCGCCTCGGCTCCGCGCGCCAAATCAAAATCCAACGTGGCCCGCTCGCAATGCAGCGTATAGGCCATGTTAAACCCCTGCGCCAGCAGCCAGCTTCCTTCGGCGTGAACCGCCGGGCCGCCGGGAAAATGATAGTGCGTCACCACATGATTCACGCTCCCCCCTGCCCCGACGACGCCCGAGGAAAAAACACTCGTCGGCCGGCCGAACAGATGGTTCACAAAGTCGGTGTCGTGAATGTGCAGATCGAACAACGCGCCGCCGAGATCGCTGCCACCGGCGTAAGTGCCCTGCTGGCTCCACGCGGGCATGGCGGAAACCCGGCAGAAGTTCGCCGCCAGAACTTTTCCGAAAGTTTGTTCCGCCACCACCTGCTTGAGCCAGGCCCAGCCGGGCCAGAAGCGCATGCACATCGCCGGCATCAACATTCCCGGCGACGACGACGCGACCTGCAGGATTTCCCGCGCCGCCGCCGAGGTGCGCGCGAGCGGTTTTTCGCAGAGGACATGCTTGCCGGCCTGAAGCGCAGCGATGGCCTGCTCCGGGTGCAGCGGCGTGGGCGTGCAAAGGTCCACCAGGTGCACTTCCGGATCGGCGAGCAACTCCTCCAGCTTGCGAAACACTTTTACTTCCGGGCCGAGGTGGATGTCGTCGGACTTTTTGATGTTGCCGGCGACGCCACCCAGCACGCCATTCACGGGCACGCGGACGGCGTCACACACCGCGACCACCCGCGCCAGCGGATTGCCGAGATACGCGCGCAGATGCGTCACGCCCATGAAGCCGAGGCCGACCACGGCGACGTTCACGCGTTTTGCAGCGGTGGGAGAAGATGCGTTAGTCATGTGATTTTATTTCAGCCGACAGATTTCAAAACAACTTCCCGCGCCGCGCGAATGTCGGCGACGCGTTCGCCGCCGGCTTCGCGTTCGATGACCAGGTCGCCGGTGAAATTCATTTCTTTGAGTGCAGCAAAAAACTCTGGCCAGTTCACTTCCCCGGTGCCCACGGCAACTTCGCTGCCCCACGTGGCCGGCACCTGCGTCCGGTTGGCATCCTTGATGTGAACCTGCCGAATCCACGGCCCCAGCACCCGCACCGCCTGGATCGGATCGCCCTTGCCGTAAAGCAGCATGTTGGCCGGGTCGAAATTGACGCCCACATTCGGACGCTTGAGCGCACCCAGCAGCGCAGCGAGCGCGGGCGCGGTCTCCTGGCCGGTCTCCAAACCGACCATGATTTTTTCAGCGGCAAAAATCTCCGCCACGGCGTCGAGGCGTTTCAAAATTTTTGCAAAGTTGGAATCCGTTGGCGCGTGCGGCACAAAGCCGGCATGGAACGTGACGAGTTTTAATCCCAGATTGGCGGCGAGCGCAACGGTGGCCTGGATATTTTTCAGATTCTGATCCCAGGTCGCGTCAGGGGCGATGCCACCCGTCAACCGGATCGTGTCCAGCGTCGAGTAATCTTCGCCGGCACAGCCGAACATGCCCGAGGCAATCGTGATGCCCGCCTGCCGTAACACCGAAGCCGTGTCACCCCAGACGGCGGGCGCTTCGCGCAACGGATCGAGCGCCAACTGGACGCGGGGAATGCCGGTCGCCTGCAATTTTGCCACCAGCTCGTGCGGGCTGGTTGGTTGCAGGGACCACGAGCAGACGGCCAGCCGGTCGGTGACAGAGGATGAATTCATTGGTGCTGCGATCAGTCTGCACAATTTAATCTTGGCTGTCCATTGCCTTGCGCGAATCGGGCAACCTCAAGGCTCATGCTTTTTTGCCAGTCTGGTTTGTGCTCGTAAACCCGGCGGTAGTAATCCGCCCGCTGCAAGCGCCAGGCCGCGCCCTCGTCCACGCAGATTTTGGCCGCCGGGTGCATCTGCAACACGGAGGCCGGATTGCTCGAAGTAGTGTGGTTCCTCGATGTTTGTAGTGGGTAGTAAGTGGCGTCAGGCATAGCAAGGGATTTCTAGTTTACCAGCGACGAAGTAGAGCATGGCGGTTTGATGCTCGGTAGCACGATAGCCGCGTGATGGCGCGCGGATGCCCGTCATGCCGGCCTCATGCGAAAGCGGCCACGGAAAAATTACCACGGGTATTCTTCCCGCCGGTTCGCCAAGAGGATTTGCACGCCGCCCGATGTCGGCTACACTGCGCGGCTCCGGCATGAAGGACACCCGCGTTGAAGAGATCCGACAGCTCCTGCCCCAAGCCATGTTGCCCGACTGGGTGCGGCTCGGCGGCCGGATGGTCCGGCTTTTGCGCGATCAACATCATCCGCAAACGCACGACGCCATTCTCAACCGCCTGCTCGCACAAGTCCGCGCCTCGGTGGCGCTGCGCGAGGAACGGCGGTTGCACGCTCCGCTCGTCAGCTATCCGCCGGACCTGCCCATCACGGCGCGCAAGGACGACATCGTGGCCGCCATCCGCGCGCATCAAGTCGTCATCATCGCGGGCGAAACCGGTTCGGGCAAGACCACGCAGATTCCCAAGATGTGTCTCGAAGCCGGCCTGGGCATCGAGGCAAAAATTGGTTGCACGCAGCCGCGCCGCGTCGCCGCGCTTTCCATTTCTCGCCGCATCGCGGAAGAACTAAATGTGAACTGTGGCCGCGAAGTCGGTTGCACCATCCGCTTTGACGACCGCTCCGGCCCGCAGACGTATATCAAACTGATGACCGACGGCATCCTGTTGGCCGAGACGCAGGGCGACCCGCTGCTCTCCGAATACAACTGCCTCATCATTGACGAGGCGCACGAACGGAGCCTGAACATTGATTTTCTGCTGGGCTATCTCAAGGGGCTGCTCACCAAGCGCAGCGATCTCAAGCTCATCATCACCTCGGCGACGATTGACACCGCGACTTTTTCCCGCGCCTTCAACGACGCGCCGATCATCGAGGTCTCCGGGCGGCTGTATCCGGTGGAAGTGATCTACGCACCGTTCGACGCGGAATCCGAAGAGCGCGGCGACATCACTTACGTGGACGCCGCCGTGCGCGCGGCGGAAACGGCTTTGTGCGAACCGGGCAACGGCGACATTTTAATTTTCATGCCCGGCGAACGCGACATCCGCGAGACGTGCGATCTGCTCGACGGCCGTTTTGGGCGCGAGGCGGAAATCATCCCGCTGTTCGGACTTTTGAGCGCGGCGGAGCAGCAACGCGTTTTCGCCCCGGCCAGCCGGCGGAAAATTGTCGTTGCCACCAACATCGCGGAAACGTCGCTGACCATTCCCGGCATCCGTTACGTCATTGATTCCGGGCTGGCGCGCATGAGCCGTTACAATCCGCGCACGCGCACCAAGCGGCTGCCGGTCGAGGAAATTTCCCAGAGCAGTGCCAACCAGCGCAAAGGTCGCAGCGGGCGCGTGCAGGACGGCGTGTGCATCCGGCTGTATTCCGAGGAAGATTTTTTGGAGCGTCCGCAATACACGCAGCCGGAAATCCAGCGCGCGAATCTGGCCGAAGTCATCCTGCGCATGAAGGCGTATCGGCTCGGCGACATCGAGACGTTTCCGTTCGTGAATCCGCCGCCGCCGGCGGCGATTCAAGGCGGCTACCTGCTGTTGCAGGAACTCGGCGCGTTGGAAGAAGTGCGCGAACAGCCCGTTGGAGTTCAGCCTTCAGGCTGTCCCCCGAACAAGCTAAAGCTTGAACTCCAACTGACGCAGCTCGGTCATGATCTTTCGCGGCTGCCGATTGATCCGACGCTCGGGCGGATGCTCCTGCAGTCGCAGCACGAACACGCCGGGCGCGAACTGCTCATCATCGCCGCCGGCTTGAGCATCCAGGATCCGCGCGAACGTCCGCTCGACAAAAAAGACGCCGCCGCCGCCGCGCACAAACGCTTCGTGGATCCGCAGTCGGATTTTCTCACGCTGCTGAAAATCTGGGACGCGGTTCACGACCAGTGGGAGCGGCTCCGCACGCAGGGCCAGCGGCGGAAATTTTGCAAGGCGAACTTTCTCTCCTATCTGCGGATGCGCGAGTGGCAGGATCTGCACGCGCAACTGCACGGCGCGCTGGAGGATCTGGGCCGGTTCAAGTTGAACGAGAGCAATGCGGATTACGCGGCGATTCACCGCTCGATTCTCACCGGCCTGCTCGGCCACGTCGCATTGCGCAAGGAACGGAATTTGTATCAGGGCACCGGTAACCGGCAGGTCGCCATCTTCCCCGGCTCGGCGCTGCATGACCGGAATGAGAAACGCGGAACGCCGGCCTCCGGCACGGCTCGTTCCAAAACCGGCAATCAACGCGCCGTGCCGGAGGCCGGCGTTCCAAAACAGCCGCCGTGGATCATGGCCGGTGAAATCGTCGAGACCTCGCAGCTTTTTGCGCGCACCGTGGCGGGGATTGATCCGCTTTGGATCGTCCAGCTCGCGCCGCATCTCTGCAAAACCACGCATCACAATCCGCACTGGAGCGTCACGGCGGGCAATGTGCTGGTTGAAGAACGCACCACGCTCTACGGCCTGGAAGTCCACCAGGCCAAGGTCGCGCATGGCAACATCAATCCACAGGAAGCCACGGAAATTTTCATCCGCGCCGCGCTCGTGGAAGATGATCTGCTGCCGTCGCGACGCAAAGAAACGGACGAAGAAAATGACGACGACGACGATGTCCGCGTCCTCACCGCCGCCAGTAAAAAACCGCCGCTGCCGCCGCAGTATTCCTTCCTCGAACACAACCATCAGGTGCGCCAGAAAATCGAGACGTGGCAGACGCGCGTCCGCCGACATGATCTTGCGAACCTTGACCAAACGCTCTTTGATTTTTACGCGCAGAGGATTGGAACGCCGGTCTCCGTTGGAGTTCAAGCTTTAGCTTGTCCGGGGAGCACGCTAAAGCGTGAACTCCAACAAGCGACCGGCGCTCCGGTTGCAGCCGTCTCCTCCCTCCACGAATTGAACCGGCTCATCCGCGAACGCGGCGGCTGCGAATTTCTCTGCGCG
>JAYVCM010000222.1:0-5542 GCA_043749955.1 Limisphaerales bacterium
GTTTATTACGGCAACCAGCGCCAGTTGGAATTCGACTTCGTCGTCGCGCCGGGCGCAGATCCGAACCAGATCGCGCTGAAGTTTGAGGGCGCGGAAAAAGTGGAGATTAACGCCAGCGGGCAATTGGTGCTGACGACGAGCGGCGGCCAGATCCTTCAGCACAAGCCGGTCATCTATCAAGAAGTGGACGGCGTGCGCCATGAAATCTCCGGCGGCTACGTGCTCCAGAACAAGCAACAGGTTGGTTTTCAAGTCGCCTCCTATGATCACACCCAACCGCTCGTGATTGATCCTACGTTGAGCTACTCCACCTACCTCGGCGGCAGTGACGCAGACCAAGGCAACGACATTACCGTTGATGCCGCCGGCAACGTCTATGTGACGGGCGAGACCAGGTCGGCCAATTTCCCGACAGCGAGTCCGTATCAGGCAACGAAGGCGGCGGGGCGTGACGCATTCGTGACCAAGTTCAATCCCGCCGGCGCCGTGATCTTCTCGACCTACTTTGGCGGCAGTGGTGGCAACGGCACCACCGGCTCGGGCATCGCGCTGGACAGTTCGGGGAATATTTATATCACGGGTTTCACCGACTCCACCGGTTTGCCGGTGACCCCGGGAGCTTTTAGAACGGCGGCGACAGCGTTTGGCTACGGCTATTGCACCAAATTCAACCCCACCGGCTCCGCACTTGTTTACTGCACATACCTCGATGGATATGGCCATGGAATTGCCGTGGATGCCAACAACTTCGCTTACATCGCGGGCCAGACCGCCACTGTGGCCGTGCCAATGACAAATGGCTTTCAGACCGTTTACGGCGGCCAATCCGGCTCCGGAAATGGGGACGGCTATGTGGTCAAGTTGAACGCCACGGGCACGGCTCAACTGTATTCCACTTACATCGGCGGAAGCAGCGATTAGATCGGCCATGCCATCGCAGTAGATGCTTCACAGGTTGTCTATGTCGGCGGCGACACTCAATCAACCAATTTTCCGACCCGGAATCCGATCCAGGCCGCGTTGCTCGGCAACGCGGACGCGTTCGTGGCGAAGATTGACACGACGCAATCTGGCGCCGCTTCGCTGATTTATTCCACTTACCTGGGCGGCAGTGGCACGGACATCGGTTTGGGCATCAGGGTGGATTCATCAGGCAATGCGTTCGTGTCAGGCGAAACCGCGTCCGCAAACTTTCCGACGACGCCCGGCGTGGTGGAAACCAACAATCCGTGCCGTGCGCTTTTCGTCAGCAAGCTCAACGCGTCCGGGTTGGCGCTCGTCTATTCCACCTACGTAGGCGGCGGAAGTTGTGCCGGTGCCGACGTAGGCGAGCATACGCTGGCCCTCGATTCATCGGGCAACGCCTACGTCACCGGCCTCGCCGCTGGCGACGCGCCCGGTCTCCCGATGGTGTGCGCGGTTCAACCCGTCTTCGGCGGAAGCATTGATGCCATAGTCGCCAAATTGAACGCCACTGGAACGGCGTATCTTTTCTCCACGTTCCTGGGCGGCAGCGGCGGCGAGGTCGGTTATGGCATCGCGGTTGATTCGGGCGGGAACATGTATGTCACTGGCCTTGCCGATTCCGGCGGCTTCCCGGCGGTGAACGCAGCGCAATCTGGTTATGGGGGCGGCTACTCCGACGCTATCGTTGCAAAAATCTCCGCCTCTCCGCCGTGTGGTTCCTGTTCGCTCGTTTTCACCGGCTTCCTCGCCCCGATCAGCGGCGCGGATGCGACGGGCGGCAGCTTCGCCTCTCCGCTGCGGACGTTCAAAATGAACAGCACCATCCCGGTGAAGTTCAGCGCGACGTGCAACGGCTCGCCCGCAGTCACCGGCATCCACACGTTGCAGGTCATCAAATACAGCGACGCCACCACGCCCGGCACACCCATTGACGCCACGCCGTCCGATGCTGCGACCACGGGCGACCAGTTCCGGTTGACCGGCACCGACTGGCACTTCAACCTCGACACCCGGGCCACCGGCATGAGCAAAGGCATCTGGCTGTTCGTAGCCACGCTCTCCGACGGCAGCCAGCACACCGCGTGGATCCAGATCAAGTAACTCGTAGAACAAAAGAAGCGCCGGGGCGGTTGATCCGCCCCGGCGCGCTCATTTTCAAGTTGTGCCGCCCGTGCCATTGCCCCCGTGACGCCAGCAAAGTCAGTTGCGCGGAAAAGAATTTCATCGCCGCGCAACCTGCCCGCGCGACGCCCGTCATTCAAAGCAAATGGAGAATGTAGATTCCCGCGAAACCCGTTTTTAATTTTAGCAATGCGTGAAGTAAAATCTGTCCCGGGTTATTTTTCCGCTGATCCCACCAACCGTTGCATCCAAAGCTGGGCCAGCGGGCGAAAATCTTTGTCGTCCGCTGAACGCAAGGCCTTCAAATAAATATCCGCGCCCGTCCGATCCTGCGGCGCAAGATTTACCGGCGGCAATTTTAGACGGCGCAGCAATTCCCAAAGCCAGAGCCGGGCCAGGCGTCCGTTGAAATCGGTGAATGGATGAATCGTCAGCAACCGGCCTTCGGCGAAAGCGAGCGCTTCCGGCAGTTGCTCGCTGTGGACGGGTTCTTCCAGCCGTGCCTGCAAGTCCAGCGCATATTCCCGCATCTGCAATGGCACCAGCGGCGGGGCGGGCGGTTCATGCGGGCCGACCCGGACGGCGATGGTCCGCCATTTGCCCGCCCAGTCCGGCACCAGGTCGCCGCAAAAATCACGGTGCAAATCGCGGATCAAATTCTCGTCTAGTGGAGAGCTGGCGTAGTCCTCGGCCTCGATGCGTTCCTGAATGCGCAGAACGCGCTCGGCGAGCAAAGGGGCTAACTCCGAGTAGCCGATGACCCCTTGGGCGGTTTCGATCCAGCGGGTGGAGGCGTTGGGGGATGGAGTTTGGTCAGCCATGCGAGCTCAATCGGTTCACCTTCAAAGGCCATGCTCTCGGCCACCTGCTGCGGAATGGCCTGCCAGCGCAGCCGGCGACGTGTCGCATCCGGCAGCGCCCGCCAGCGGTCAATGGCTTCGACGTAACCCATGGCGGCACAATAGCCATTGTCTGCGTTTAATCAAACTCAATTACCAAGCCAGCTTTTCGAATTGGTTCACGCCTTCGCGTGGGGCATCTCCGCGTGGACTTTCGCCACGCCTTTCACGAGCGCGTCCCAGTCGGCCTCGTTCGTTTCCCAGCCGGCGCTCATGGGATTGTCACTTTGCTTTTTTCCCGCCGCGTTTGGATGCACCATTCTCCTCAATCATCGTGATGTTGGCCACGGCGATAAATTTGATTTTTCCGCCGCGTTCATTCCAGATGAGGGTTTGCTCGTCCTCCGTGACGAGACAATGCTCGGGCTTTTCAACATGCACGGCATCGCCATTGTCCAAACGTAATGTATAGGGACGGAACGGACGGCGGTTGTCAATCTCCAGCAAAATTTCTTTTGTCATGCGAGCCGGTTGCTTCAGGTTTGAATTTTCGTCAACCATGCGGCGGCTTCATCCGCCGTCACCCCTAATGCTGCAGCTCGCCATGCACTTTCGCCACGCCTTTCACCAGCGCGTCCCAATCACCCTCGGTCGTTTCCCAGCCGGCGCTGAAACGCACGGCGCGCACGGCCTGCGCGGCTTTCATTCCCATCGCCGCCAGAACGTGCGACGGCTCCTCCTTGCCCGTCGTGCAGGCCGAGCCGGTGCTGGCCGCAAAGCCCGCCTTGTCGAGGCGCACGACCCATTGATGCCGGCGGTCGCCTTCGGGCATGAGCGCGGAAACGGTGTTCCACAAACGCGGCACGTTCGCGCCGAGGATGGTCGTGCCGGGCAACGTGCGGAGCAGTTCGCGTTCAAAATTGTCGCGCCACACGCCGCGCAAAAGATGCTGGCTGTGCGAAATCTGTTTCTCGCGGACTTCGAGCGCGGCCATCATCGCGGCGATGGTCGCGACGTTTTCCGTGCCCGCGCGGCGTCCGCCCTCCTGCTTGCCGCCGTGCAGCAACGGCGTGATGGATTTGCGATGCGGGATTTTCAAAAAGCCCACGCCGCGCGGCCCGCCGAATTTGTGCGCCGCGCCGCTGACGTAATCACAGTCACCCAGCCCCTTCAACGGCAGCTTGCCGATGAACTGCACGGCGTCGGTGAAAAACGGAACGTCGTAAGCCTGGCAGATGGCGTGGATTTCGCGCCACGGCTGGATGACGCCGGTCTCGTTGTTCGCGGCCATCACACTGACGAGGCCGGGACGTGTGTCCGCCATTTCCGTGGTGATCCAGTCCACGTCCACCACGCCATCGCGCGTGACGGGAATCAATTTCGCGCGCCGGCCAAAATAATGTTTTGCCGAATCGTGGACGCACGGATGTTCGATGGCGGAAATCCAGATCTCGCTTTTGTCATCCAGCGTCCGCGCGAAATGGTGCGTGACCATGTTGTTGGCCTCGGTCGCGCCGCTCGTCCAGATGAGATCCAGCGGATGACAGCCGAGGAACGCGGCGAGCCTCTCGCGCGCGTCGGCGAGGGCGTTGCTGGCGCGGGTGCCGGCCTGGTGCATGGACGACGGATTGCCGCCGATCTTCTCGGTGACGTTGAGCCAGGCTTCGCGCGCTTCGCGCATCACGGGCGCAGTGGCGTTGTAATCGAAGTAAATCATAAATAATTCTACAGCCGCGCCAGTTGCGGCAGATGGTCAAAATGTTTGTCGCGCGCCAGCAAAATCAAATCATGTTGCCGAACCAGCGCGGCGATCCAAATATCATTCGTCGGAATCGGCGTGCCCTGTTTTCGCAACTGGGCGAAGACAGTTCCGTAATGGTGCGTCGTCTGCTCGTCCGGCAGCAGCAGCGCGACACGGGGCGAATTCAAAAAGCGGACCAGGTTTCTTTCGTTCGGCCGTGCGCGCGTGCCGCACTGGAACCCGGCGCGAAGCTCCCCCAGGACGACGAACGGCAGGAAAATTTTTTCCGCGCGGGCGATATGTTCCACCACCACCGCCTCGCCCCGGCAGAAATCCGTGTAACGGTTGGTATCCAGCGCAATTTTCATCGCCACAATTTTTCGTCCACCTGGTCCTGCGCGGCAATCGCGGCGTCAAACTTCGGGTCTTCCACCCACGAGCCGGCCAGAAAATCCAGGTCGTCGTGGCGGAGCGGCTCGCCGCCCAGCCGCAAACCGGCGGATAAAATTTCCACCGCCGCCGTGTTCAGGCTGATGCCCTCGCGCCGGGATTTTTGGCGCAGCGACCGGTCAATCGCGCGCGGAATCTGGCGGATGGTGTATTGGCAGACGGCATTCGCTTTCATGCAGGCAAAATAATGAACGAATGCAGGCAAGTCAACCTTCCGTGCGGACGTTGAAGCGGCCTAAATGCCGCGCTCCTCCCGCGTTGTCCGCGTGGGTGAAGCCGGCGTCCTTTGCGTTGACTGCATGGTTCCGGTCTGGCGTCCGGCAAATTTCCAAAATCCCCCCTTCCCGCTCAAGCCAACTGCGTTTGTGCCGATAGTTGGATTCAGGAAACTAGATTTTCCGCGCGCCGTGACTTTGAACCAACC
>JAYVCM010000223.1:0-3314 GCA_043749955.1 Limisphaerales bacterium
CATCCGCTTCGCGAGCGCGATGGCGGGGATGCGGCGGTAATTGTGGCAGACCATGTGGACGCACCGGGATTTTTTGGCGGCGGCGAACATGGCCTCACATTCTTTCAAATCGCGCGCCATGGCTTTTTCGCAGAGGACGTGCTTGCCGTGCTTGAGTGCGGCGATGGCCATCTCGGCGTGCGTGAACGTCGGCGTGGCGATGTCCACGATGTCAATGAGCGGCGACTCGACGACTTCGCGCCAGTCGGTGGTGGCGAACTGCCAGCCGAGCTGCACGCGCGCGGCCTGCACGCCGGCGGCATCGCGTCCGCAGAGGGTGTGCAGCTCGACGCTGGCGTTGAGGTTGAAAAATTTCGGCGCCTGCCGCCACGCGTTGGAGTGCGCGCGCCCCATGAACTTGTAGCCGATCAGCCCGACCCGGAAAGTTTTTGCCATAAAATTGAAATGGTTCGCCGCTGCAACGGAACGCCGGGCACCGTCCCGGCAAGTTTCCAATCATTTTTCCATCGAGCCGGGACGGTGCCCGGCGTTCCCAATCAAACCGCCACCAAAAGTAGAAGTTGAACTGGACACGCCCGGCTTTATAGTAGGCCGCGACAAGCAAGTCAATGCCATGACCTTCACCACCGCAGAAATCGCGAAACGCCTCGATGGCGAAATCGTCGGCGACCCCGCCGCCGCGCTCACCGGCTTTGCCGCCGCCGAACACGCCAAGCCGGGCGACCTCACCTTCGCCGAAACCGAGGAATACTTCGCCGCCGCCGAGCAAAGCGCCGCCACCGCCATCATCGCGGGCAGGGAATTTTCCTCCACCAGCAAAATCGTCATCCGCGTGGCGAATCCGCGCGTGGCGTTTGCCAAGGCGCTGGAAGTTTTTTTTCCTGAACCGAAATTTTATTCCGGCGTGCATCCGTCTGCCGCCGTCGCGGCCTCGGCGCAGGTGGATCCGACCGCGCACGTCGGGCCGCATTGCACGATTGGCGAGCGCGTGAAGATCGGCGCGCGGGTGGTGTTGCAGTCCGGCAATTCCATCGGCGACGATTCCACGGTTGGCGACGACACGAACCTGTTTCCGAACGTCACGCTGTATCCGCGCACGCAGATTGGCCGGCGCGTCCGCATCCACTCCAGCACGGTGATCGGCGCGGACGGATTCGGTTACGTTTTTGACGCGGGCATTCACCGCAAAGTGTTGCAGGTGGGCGGCACCGTCATCGGTGACGACGTGGAGATCGGCGCGGGCGTGACGATTGACCGTGGTGCGCTCGGCGCGACGAGCATCGGCAAAGGCACGAAGATAGACAACCTGGTTCACATCGCGCACAACGTGGAGATCGGCGAACATTGCCTGCTGTGCGGCCAGGCCGGCATCGCGGGCAGCGCGAAGCTGGGCAACTACGTCGTGCTCGCCGGCCAGGTCGGCGTGGCCGGGCATTTGAAGATCGGCAACCGGGTCACGGTCGGCTCCAAGGCGGGCGTGATGCACAACATTCCCGACGGCGAAACGTGGCTGGGCATGCCGGCGCAGCCGGACAAGCAGACCAAGCGCATCGTCATCGCCATGCAGCGCCTGCCGGATCTCTTGAAAAAAGTGGCCGCGTGGGAGAAGAAATTCGGCGGCGAATAATCTGCCAGCAGTCGTCAAGTGAACGCCGGCTCTCCATCGCAAAATCTTCGGCGCGGCGCGGCGCCGTTCACCGAGGCCGGCGCGTGGCGCGACGTGGGCAAGGGCTGGCAGCCGATTTTCGGCAGTTTTCACGGCGCGGGCTACAGCATCGAGTGGCATGATTTTTTTGCGAAGCGCGAGTTCGACTGGGCCGCGAGCTTTCATCCGGGCTGCGTGGAGCTGTGCCTGAACCTGGACGGCCACGGCTTCGTGGAGGGCTGCGGCGGACGCGCGGAGTTCGCCCCGAACACGGCGGGATTTTATCATCGCCAGGAGGAACCGCTGACGGCCAGGCGCGCGGCGGACGAGCAGCACCAGTTTCTCACCGTGGAATTTTCCGGCCCGTTTCTGGCGAAGCATCTCGCGGGCATGGAAGCCGAGCTGCATCCCATCGTGCGCGCCGCCATCGAAAATGTTTCGAGCGAACAGGTCGCCAGCTCACCGGTGCGGCTGGGCGCGGCGCAGCAGCAGCTCATCGCCACCCTGCGGCAGCCGCCGGTTTATGCGACCGCGCAGCCGCTCTGGTATCAATGCAAGGCGCTGGAACTCGCCGTCACGTTCCTGCTCTCGCCGCCGGCGGACAAGGAAATGTTCTGCTCGCGCCAGCAGCGCCTCGCGCAGGAACGCGTCGAGCAGGTGGTTTTTTTGCTGAAGCAAAATCTCGCCGCGCCGCCGACGCTGGAGGAGCTGGGGAAAAAAATCGGGTGCAGCCATTTTTATTTGAGCCGGATTTTTTCCGCGCAGACCGGCGGCACCATCACGCAGCATCTGCGTCAACTCCGCATGGAGCGCGCGGCGGAACTGCTCAAGTCCGGCGACCACAATGTCACCGAGACGGCGCTCGAAGTGGGCTACAACAGCTTGAGCCATTTCAGCGCGGCGTTCCACGAGACGTTCGGCTGCTGTCCCGGTTTGTATCCGCTCGCCACGAAGTCACAACCGCTGGCGGGGCGGAGGAAATAATTTTAACAACCAGGCAACCAGGGAGCGCGGTCCCGCGAGGCGGGACCGCTTCACCGTCCGCCGCCATCCGGCTTCCCTCTCCCCTCGGAGGGGAGAGGGATTGAGGGTGCGGGGTGAGCTGCCGCCCGACGCTGAAAAATTTCAAAAGTTTTTACGGCAGTCCTTCAAAAAATCGCGCATTGTTTTTTGCGGTCACCCCTCACCCCGACCCTCTCCCCTCCAAGGGGAGAGGGGAGAAAAATCAAACTGACCCACCACCGGACAAAGAGAAGCGCCCCGCTTCGTTGCTTTGTTTCTTTGTTGTTTAATTCACCCGCAACTTGCCGACAATCTTTCGCAAGCCGCCGTCAGCACAATTTTTTTCCTTCGCGTAGATTCACGTGCATGAAGAATTCAAATTTGTTCGGGGCGTTGGCGCTGGGCGCGGCGCTGCTGGCCGGAACGGTTTCCGCCGACAACCACATTTTCACCTACACCTACGAACCGGAGACCGAGCCGCGCGGCGACTGGGAAGTCGAACAGTGGATCACCTCGCGCGTCGGACGCAACGCCGCCGTCGGCCAGCAGAATTACCAGCACTGGCAGTTCCGCACCGAGATCGAACACGGTTTCACCGACCGCTACACCGCCTCGCTCTACATCAACGACGACTACAAGCGCTTCACCGACCCGGCGACCGGCGCGA
>JAYVCM010000224.1:0-13259 GCA_043749955.1 Limisphaerales bacterium
GGCGCGTGGCTGATCCACAACACCGTTCCCGCCGCGTAGCCGCAGGCGAGAAATTGAATCCGCCACAGCCAGCCGCGCAACCCGGGTTTCGGGCAGCCATCAGCCATCAGCCGGTCGCGCTGAAATGCGACGTGTCCCGCCTCGTCGCGCAAAATCAATTCGCACATCGCCGCGAGCGGGCCGTCGGGCGAATGGCTCCGCAGCATCCGGTAGTAGGCCGTGCTGACAAGTTCGGTGAGCGTCAGGACCTGCAATTCAAACCGCACGCCCAGCACGCGACGGCAGAGACAGAACGCCGTAAAACTCCAGTGTGATGTGATGATGCGTCCGCCGAACCGCCGAACCGCGCAGCCGAGCAGCCGCGCATGTTCCGCCTCCTCCGCAAACCACAAGTCCACGATCCGCCGCATCTCCTCGGTGAGGCTGCGAAAACTTTCGCGGTTGAACGCGATGAGCGATGCCGGCCCGCCACCGTCGCCCAGCCGGAATTGTTCGACCGACTTCAGCACCGGCGCGAGCACGGCGGGCGGAATGTTGAATGGCGCAGACCAGTCCGGTTCAGGCCGGTTCTGTTTGTTGCGCGTGAAATGTTCGATCCATTTGGCGTAGTTCATAATAATTCTCCCTGGCATTCGATGTTTCGTTTGAAACGAGATCAAATTGACGGAGCCTTTGTTCGATGGCGTCAATCACTGCGTCCGGCGTTGAAGTCCCCGCCGTGATGCCGACCACGTCGTCGGCAAAAAACCATTCCGCGCGCAAATCGTCCGCCGTTTGGACGTGGTGAACGCGCGAACAAAACTGCGAGCAGGTTTTGACGAGTTCGTGCGTGTTGTTGCTATGCGCGCCGCCGATGACGACGACCACGTCGCTTTGTTGCGCGAGTTCAACCGCCGCGTTTTGCCGCTGCTTCGTCGGCTGGCAGACGGTGTCCATGAAACGCACCTCGGAATTGGGAAAGCGTTCGCGGAGCAATTGCACGAGCCGTCGCACCTTTTCAATCGGCTGCGTGGTTTGGGCAATCACGCCGAAACGCGGTCGCTCTTGAAGTTTCTCAATGTCTTCCTCGCACAGCACCACATCGAACTCACCTAAATCCTCCGTCATGCCGCGAACCTCAACGTGGTCGCGCTTGCCGATGATGACCGGATGAAAGCCCGCTTGCACGAGCTTTGCCAGCGCGCGATGCGCAACGTGAACGAGCGGGCAGGTCGCCTCCAGCACGTTCAGCCCGCGCTGGCGCGTCTCGTTCATCGCGCGCTCGGACGCGCCGTGCGCCGTGACCATCACCGTTTGCGTCCCCACCGTCGCCGACTTCTGTTCAAACCGGATTCCTTTGGCGCGCAGTTCGGCCAGCACGGTTTCGTTGTGGACGAGGTCGCCCAGGATGGTCAGCGGTTCGCGTTCGGCGGTCGCCACCGCCAGCGCGATGGCGTCCCGGACCCCAAAGCACATTCCCAGATGTTCCGCGCGGATGATTTTCATTTTAGTCGGAGCGCCGGGCACCGTCCCGGCAAGTTGATGGCCGCAACATGGTTCTGGCCGAGACGGTGCTCGGCGCTCCGCCAATGCGGACGACTGGACGGTCTGCGTTTGTTTTGCTTTCACTTTGTGTCACAAAGTAGAAGACCAGACAGATTCAAATCCGTTCAAACTATTTTTATTTGGGTTTGTGCTGCCGGACGATCTGCTCCAGCAGGTTGATGTATTCCGCGAAGGCTTTGCGGCCCGCAGTCGTCAGGGAGCAGGTCGTGAGCGGACGGTTGTTCTGATACGACTTCGCCACGGACACATAGCCTTCCTCCTGCAACGCGCGGATGTGCGTGGTGAGATTGCCGTCGGTCATGGCGAGCGCATCGCGCAGTTCCGTGAACGTGAGTTCCGGCGTGGCCGCGAGCATGGACATGATGACCAGCCGGCCCTTTTCGTGGATCAACCGATCCAGTTGCAAGAACGGTTCCGGATTCACACGACGGGATTTTTCTTTTCGGTCAGATACAGATATGCGCCGCAGGCCAGATGCAATCCACCAAAGAAAAGTCCCATCAAGCAATGCGCATTCAATTTCATTTCAACGTGCGCAAGCGGTGACATCACAAATAATAAAACACCGGCGCCAGCAACGAAAATCCACGCAAAAATTTTTACGCCACGGGGCATGAAAAACCCGGCAGCGTGCAGGGCGCAGCCGTAGAAAAACATCCAAAGAACCACGAGCAAAAGCGTGAACTCGTTTTTAACGTCTGGCACGAGAAAAACCACACCGAAGCACATTCCCCCGGTCAGTGAAGGAAGCAAAGCCTGTGCAACACGTTTGGTTGGCGCGGACCAGAAGGGCTCGCAGTCTTTAAGCGCCTGACGGCGTGCGATGAGAAATGCGCCGATAATCGCCACGAACGCCGTGAAAAGCCAAAGTTCGCCAAAGGAGCGCAGCGAATTAAAATGAAAGCTCAAACCCGTCGCCGCTCCGAGCACGCCCACAAAACCGACAAAAATCATTATTGGCGCAAGCGCGCGGCGATAAACGGCGGAGCGTTCCATCAGCGTGCGGATGGTCTTCAGGTTTTCTTCGGCCCATTCAGGTTTCATGGTTTGACTTTGCATTGCAAAGTAGATTCTTGCAAGCGCAAAATTTACGGCGGATAGTGGCACGGGCGTCCCGCCCGTGAGTTTCAGCCCAAGCCAAGGTTTGCGCCAACCAGCAACTCACGGGCGAGACGCCCGTGCCACTACCTGCCTCCTTGCTTTCCGCACCCGTTCCGCCGAAAATTTCCGCGTGCGACCGCCGATGAAAAGAATTCCGCCGCGCGGGCCGGGCAAAAGTTCCGCCCGCCAGCGCGCGCTCGCGCAGTGGCGCGGCGTGGACATGGAGCCGCTGGAAAAAGCCCGCGCCAGCGCCGCGCGCACCGTCGCCGACGTGCTGCCGGGCTTGATGAAGGAACTGCGGATGGATGCGCGGCAGGGCGAGGCCGAAATCGTGAAGGTGTGGAACGCGCTGATTGATCCCGCCGTCACCGCGCACGCGCAGCCGGCCAATCTGCACAAAGGCACGCTGTTCGTGAACGTGGACAACAGCGCGTGGCTCACGGAAATCGTCCGCTACCGCCGCAAGGAAATCATTGAGCGGCTGCAAAACAGCTTCGGCAAGACCGTCGTCCAGAAAATTTCCTTCCGCATCGGCTGAAGATTCAAGCAGGCCGAACCAGCCACCATGGAGAGCATGAAGGGCATGAAGAAAAAAACTAAATGGGCCTCATGTCTTCATGAGCTTCATGGCCTTCATGGTTGATCCTTCGGATTTCAGGATCACCGCCCCGGCCGCTGCTCCGTGATTTTCCGGCGCACAAAGTCCGTGAATTCCTCCCGCGACAATGAAAGATAATCTTCCGGCGGGATCGGCGCGCCGAAGTGCGTTTCAATTTTCCACAACCCGCCGAAGAGATGAAACTTTCCCGTCTTGGTGGAAACAAACTGCATGTTTTCAAAAAAAACCGGGACGATGGGCAGTTGCGCCGCCTGGGCGATGTAAAAGATTCCCGGCTGACATTCGGCCACGTTGACGCCGTCGCCACGCGTGCCTTCGGGAAAAACGATGAGTTGAAAACTTTTCCCAGACCGGCCAAAGGCCTGCAGCTCCTCGATTCGATGCGGGTTCAGCTTGCCGCGCTCCAGCAGAAAACTGGTCGAGCGGCTGACCAGCTTTTTGAGCCACGACGTGTGCCAGACTTTTTTGTCGGCCAGCACGAGGATGGGATAGCAGCCGGACTGCCAGCACAAGCCGCCCAGCAAAATGGAGTCAAGCAAGCTGACGTGGTTGCAGACGAACAGGTGCTGGCGCTGTGGATTCAATTTCCCCAGGCTGTGTGTGCGCCGCGAATACGGCAGCACCAGCGTGAGATAACAAAAAAATCCCAGGATCGTCTGGCTCAATCGCACCCGCCACGACATTTGAATTTCTTCCGGCTGTTCCATGTTTAAAAAATGGCCGCAATACTAATTGGCGCCCTTGGCCTGCCGCAATAAATCTTCCACTTCCTTTTTTTCCTTCAAAAACGCCGGCTGCTCCGCCAGCGCCTTTTCAAACGCCGTCGCCGCTTCTGTATTGCGGTTCAACATCAACAACGCGCGCCCTTCCAAAAGTGCATTCTGGTAGAAACCCGGATTCAAGGCTCCCGCTTTTTTGGCAAAATCCAATCCTGCCTGTGCATCCTTGTTCTTCAATGCGCGATTGGCGTCGGCCAGAAGTTTCTGCGCCGATTTGGTCCGCTCAAATTCGCCGGACGCGAGAGTTTCGTCGGCGGCGATGGTGAGTTCAGGAAGCTCGTGCGAGAAATCGTTCACGTCGAACGCGACAAATTTGCCCAACTGGTTCGGCGGCGACGCGGCCCAGAAAATTCCGGCGGTCAAATCCATCACGGTCGCGTGCGTGGCGATGAACGCATTCAGCGAACTGCGGTGCCCGTCTCCCGCAAAAATGCCGCCGGGCAGTTTGCGGTCGCGCAGAAAACCGGCGGCCTGCGCGGCGGAAACCGTTCCGTGAAACTGCCGGACCAACTCCTGCAGCCGCGCCTCGCGCGAAACGGACGTGGCCTCGTCCATGTAATTCGTGTTGCGCGCACCGTCCTTCAATCCATCGGTTTCGAAATGATTCGGGCAAACGATGGAATCGCCGTCGGCCTCACGCACATTCGTCACGGCAGGAGTTTTTTCCACGACCACAAATTTCCCATCAGTGCGGCTGCCGACGAGCCAGATGGTCGAGACAAACACTTTCGCCGCGCGCAAAATTTTCAGCGACTCCTCCAGGTTGTGCGCCCGCTGCAAAATGTCGCGCGCGACCATCGCCACCGGCGTGCCGATTTCCTTGGGCAAAGCGGAAGGCGCGCCGTTGACCGTCACCGAGACGCCCGCGCGGTTCATGCCGGAAACGACGCCGGCCATGCCCGCCCACGACAGCGAGATGAACGGGATGCCGCCGTCCGGCTCGCACATTTCCACCACGCGGTCGCGGCTGAAAACTTCGGCGGCCTCCCAGTCAAAATTTCTGCCGGTGATGAGATGGCCGTTCACCGTCGCGTTGCTCCACGCGCCGAACGCTGTGCAGCCGGCGTGCGTGATGAACGGATTGTCAATCATCATGTAGGAAACGTCGTGCGCGGCATGATAGTTCAGCAGCCGGTTGTAAAAATTTCCCTCCTCGGGATGGATGTCGGAACCGCCGAGCGTCGTGCCGTAGATCTCCAGGCGATAATCCACCGGCACAAAATCGCTCAAGTGGCGGTTGCGATACATGACGTAATTTTTCAGCAGCTCCATGACCCAATGTTTCGGGACGTAGCCCTGGACCATCTGGAGAAATTCATTTTCCAACGTGTGCATTTTTTCCTGCATCAACACGCCGTCGGCGTAGCCGAGTTCCAGCGGCGAGCCTTTCAGATAAACCACGCGCAAACCTTCGCGCTCGCCCGTCCAGGATTTGCCGAGCCAGGTTTTCCCATCACGTGCTTCCGGCTTCAGTTGCAAGACCGAAGTGTCCGCCGGCAGTGCCGGCGGCTGGGCGATGCTGTGCTTTACCACCCAAACCGCGGCGAGCCAGCCAATCAGCACGAGCAGAACCGCGCCGATCAGAATCCGCTTGAGCCATTTTTTAATTCGCTTCACGCCAGTTTCAAAAACGCCTCGCCCGCCGGTTGGCCGCCGCAGACAAAAGATGCGCGGGCGGCAATCACGCCATCGGCCTCGGATAATTTCAAATTCACCCTGAGCGTCTCGCCGGGCAAAATCGGGCGCTGAAATTTTGCCTTGGCGATTTCCTGAACGACGAACGACCGGTTTTGAATCCACTCCGCAGCCAGACGAACAATCTCCAGTTGAAAAACTCCGGGCAAAATCGGGCGGACCGGAAAATGTCCGGCGAAGGTCGGGTCGTCCGCGCTGAAATTGAATTCAAACGCGTGCGCGCCGTCAGCCTGCAATTTCGGCCCGGATTTACGCGCGGCGGCAATGGAATCGCGCATGGTCATAGTGGAAAAACTTTCTGTTCGCGCGAAAGCGTCTTGGAGTGCGCCAGTCCTCTGGCGCTTTCGGCAACGGTGGATGAAAAGCGCCAGAGGGCTGGCGCAGTCCAAAACCTCGCGGATTTTTCGGGCGATCTTTCGTGAGAGAGCAATGAGTTGTGAGCAGGCTGCTTCATTTTTTCAACGCCTTGGTTTCATCAAACAATTCCGCCGGCTGCGGACTGCGTTTCGTCTCCACCATCCGCAAATCCAGCTTGTAGCCGCCGCGATCAATCACAAAATGATTTTTATCCAGCATGGTCACCGGGCAGTCCAGCTTGGGCGCACCGCCAAAAATACATTCCAAATCAGCGGCCACCAGCCGCCGAATATATTTCTCCGGAAACATCCGGCTCGCGTGCATCACAAAAACTTTCCCGTCCGGCTTCACCAAAACGTCGGCCATCACGCCACCGAAAGTCTCGGAGACGATGAGCCGCTTGCCGCCCGTCGCGCTCAACGCCAGATAACCGTTCAGCGCGAACTGCCGCCCGCGCGCGGTGAACAATGCGCGCTGAATCAGCAGGCCGTCGGCGGGAAATAATCCGGCGGGCCGGGAAAAATTATTTTGCGGCGGCGGGGTTGAAGCGCAGCCCGCCAGCAGCCCAGCCAGCAAAATAAAAATGAAATTGCGGAAAGACGGAATCATAACCTTTTGACTCTCTCATTAACACCGGGCTTCAGCCCGGTGGTCTGAAGCGGACGGCGCAAAACCGTTTCAACGGTTTCCTTAGCATTCCCACAAAGCCGTTGAAACGGCTGCTGCCATCTCGCGACATGAATCACCCGGCTGAAGCCGGGTGTTAATGAGACTCGTAAAATAGCGTGCGGAGCGCGGCGTTCACGCCGCTTCAATACCCAAAGCGCAGGCGGGTGTGATTTTTTAAGCGCCGCTCTGTTTGGGGCGTTGAAGCGGCGTGAACGCTGCGCTCCGTCACCGGCTTGCACGAGTTTCAATGATGAGAGGCGATGGAGGTTCATTCGGCTGACGGGGATTTTACGGCGCATTGGTGACGGCCGATTGAACGGCGGCGATGGCGAGCGGTTTGCTTTGATCGAACGTGCCGGCGGGAAACGACACGTTGCGCTTTTCGTTGTGGAACGTGATGCGCGTCAGGTCGCCGTTCGGCTCGTTCAGGACGACGGCGCGCGTCGCGGAAAAATCCGGCTCCATGTGAATTTCAAATGACGACATCATCGTGCGCACATTTCCATCCTTCGGAATCATCGTCACCACGGTTTCGCGGTTGGTCGCCAGCGAGGCGGAAAAATCATTCGTCAGCACGTCGAGCTTCCCTTGGTTCATCGCCGACATCTGCTGCATCACCCGCTGCAGGATTTGCGGAAAGCCGAGTTTCAATTTTTCCCATTTGCCGGCATTGAACTCAAATTGCGCGACGGTTTTCTGGTCGCCGAGCAGGATGGATTGATATGGCGAAGTCGTTTCCCAGCGGATGCGGTCCGGGCTGGCGATCAGCATCACGCCTTCGGTTTTGAGCGGCTCGGAAAATAGTTTCAGCACGCGTTCCTGGGTGAATTCGAGATAGACCGACTTCACCGCCGCCATCTTGTGCTGCAAATCCTGCAAGGCCGGGCGCGGGTCGGCGACGGGCATTGCTGGTGGCTCGTTCGTCGCGGCTAAAGCTGCGGAAGCTGACAATAGAAAACATCCAACAACCAGCGATTTCCAATTGCGCGTGGATTGGATGTTGGATGTTGGATGTTGGATGTTGGATGTTCTTAAATTATTTTTCATTTGAGCAGGTCGTCCAGCCGCACAATTTCATAACCCAGCCCGCGCAACGTGTCCAACAAGGATTTCACAGTCGTCAGCAGTTTTTCCGCCGGAATGTTTCCGTCGTGCAGCAAAATGACCGCGCCTGGCTGGAGTCCGCGTGTGACGCGCGCCACGACTTTATCCGGCTCACGGATGACGGTGTCCAGGCTGCGGATTGTCCAGCCGATGACTTGCAAATCCAGATTCCGCGCGGCGCGAAACGTGGCCGGATTGGACAAGCCGACGGGCGGCCGGAAAAATTTGGGGGCAACGCCGGAAGCCTGGACGATGACGGCCTGCGTCTGCGCCAGTTCCGTTTGCAGCCGCGCGGTGGAATAAAAATTGGTGAAGTGGCTGTGCGCGTAGGAATGATTTTCCAGCAGGTGGCCTTCACGGACAATCTGCGCCGCGAGTTTGGGATGCGCCGCGACATTTTTACCGATGCAGAAAAACGCCGCCGGGATTTTTTCCGCGCGCAGGAGGTCGAGCAGTTGCGGCGTCGAGCGCGGGTCAGGCCCGTCGTCGAACGTCAGCGCGACCCGCTTCTTCGACTTGTTGCCGCGACAGATAAAATTTCCGAACAGGCGCAGTTGCGGAATCGCCACGCCCAGACCCATGGCGATCAGCAACGCGATCAACACCGAGTTGAGCAGAAGAAAATTGTGCAGCGCGAGCGCCGCCGCGCCAACAATCACCGAGACAATTGCGATAATGTGAAAGCGCGTCATGGTTGGAGTTCACGCTTTAGCGTGTCGGCAACGAACAAGCTGAAGCTTGAACTCCAACTGGCGTTCCAATTTAAGGTTGCACCACGCATAACGCTTTGGCTCCGCGCTGGGACAGCGTGTAAACCAGCACGCCGCAGTTCTGCTCGCGCGCCAGTTTCACCGCGATGGAAAATCCGAACGCCGAGGCGGAATGAAATTCGCCGCAGAGCTGCTTGTAAGTCTGATGCTCCAGTTTTTTTCCGGCGAGTTTCAGCAACGCCGCCGCGACGGCCTCATACATCGGCTCCAGTTGCCGGAAACCTTTGGCTCCGCTCAAGAACACATCAATCTTTGACAGGTCAACGGCGGACGCGATCCAGTCCGCCTCGCGTTCGGCGTCGAACGGCTTGCGGTAGCGCCCGAGCTTCACCGCCGTCACGCGCGCCAGCGGCGACTCGATTTTTTCCGCCGGCAGCAGGCTGGCAACCATCGCGCCTTCACCGGGCATGATGGTTTCGTCCCACGCGCCCCAGCGCTGGCCGATGCTCAAAAGATATTTGTCCATTTCATCCGCCGCGCCGACGAGCGCGCAGTCGGCCTCGTCCGTCGCGAGCTGGCAGATGCCCTGCCACAGCGCGCACTCGAAAGTGATTTCGCCGACGGTGGGCGCGGAGTTCATCCCGCACGCGACTTGGTCAATCGCCACCTGACCGGCGGGCGAGTTGTGGACGGAGTTGGGAAAACGCGACGGCATCGGCTCGCGTTCATCCTTGGCCACCAGATTTTCAATGAACGTGCCGGCGTCTTCCAGACAGCCGAGGCCGGTGCCGATCACCACCGAGACGCGCTGCGACGGGTCGGGCGCATGGCTTTGGCGCGCGGTGATGATGGCCATCTTCTGCAGCCGGCTCAAGCGGCGGCGCTGGTTCAGGGTCAGCATCGAAAGATCCGCCAATTCGCCGCAACTGCGGACCGGCCCGCGGCCTGGCGGCAGCGGTGCGCCAATTTCCTTGATCGCCACCGCGCCCGGCCCGATGACACCGATGCCGCCGACGGCAATCTGAATTTTTTCCGGCGCGCGGGTGTGCGGAATGGTGTCCGGTTTGGAAAAAATCAAAACGCCATTGTTGCCGCCGAAGCCGAACGAGTTGCTCATCACATGCGTGAGCGGCGCGTGGCGCAGCTCCGTGACCGGCTCGAGGCCGATGGCCGGATCGCATTTGGTGAAGCCAGGATTCGGCGGGAGTTCCTGATGGCGCAGCGCCTCGACGCAAACGACCGCCTCCATCGCGCCGCTGGCGCCAAGGGAGTGGCCGAAAACTCGTTTCGTGCTGGAGAACGGCGGCACGCGGTTGTGAAAAACCGTTTTCAACGCGATGGCCTCGGCCACGTCGTTGTCGCGCGTGCCGGTGCCGTGGGCGTTGACGTAATCAATCGCCGCCGGCTCGAGACCCGCGCGGCGCAACGCGGACTGCATCGCGGCCGCCGCGCCCGCGCCCTGCGGATGCGGCGCGGTGGCATGATAGGCGTCGCAGCTCAAGCCCCAGCCGGACAGCCGGGCAAGAATTTTTGCGCCGCGCCGAAGCGCGGACTCTTCCGATTCCAAAACCAGAATGGCCGCGCCTTCGCCGTGGCTCATGCCGGCCCGCGCCACATCAAACGGCCGGCAGCCCGCCGAATCCACCAGCAGCAGCGAATGAAAGCCGCCCCACGTCATGCGCGACATCGAGTCCGCACCGCCGGTGAGCATCACGTCGGCCTCGCCAGACATGATCATTTCCGCCGCCATCCCGATGGCCAGCGCGCTGGAGGAACACGCGGTCGCAATGGCCATGCCGGGGCCGAACAAGCCAAAGGAATCGGCGATCAAATCCACCGTGGACGAACATTCATGGAAACGCGTCGGGCGCGCGCGCATCTTTCCGCGCTTGATGAGCGTGGCGAGAAACAATTCGCTGTCGTAGGAACCGCCGACGGAGGTGCCGAGCAAAACCCCGGCGCGGTCACCGCAGGTTTGCAGATTGATGTTCGCATCCGCAATCGCCGCGCGCCCGGCGAGCCAGCCGAGTTTGTCGCTGCGGGAACTGCGCGTGGGCGCGCCGAGGGCGATGAGGTCGCGCTGGATTTCACCGGTGATGACCTGTCCGTAGCGCGGCGATTGGAAAAGCGTGAGCGGTTTCAGTCCGCTGGTGCCGGCGGCAACAGCACGCCAGACTTCCTCCGTGCCGAACCCGGCGGCGGACACGATGCCCAGGCCGGTGATGACGGGCGCACGAGTTGGGAGTTGAGAGTTGAGAGTTGAGAGCTGATGGCCGGAGGCGTTGGGCATGGCGTTGAATTTTTTCTATCAACTATCAACTAATGACCATCAACTAGGCCGCAGGCCTTTTGGCCGCGATGAACTCGGCCAGGGTTTTCACGGAGCGGAACGCCGGGCGCCCCTCCTCGATGTCCTTGATGACGATGCCGTATTCCTTTTCGAGCAGCACGACGAGTTCGAGCGCGTCAATCGAGTCCAGTCCAAGGCCCGTGCCGAAGAGCGGCGCGTCGTCCTCGATCTGCTCCGCCGTGACGTCCTGCAGCTTGAGCGACTCGATGATTTTGGTTTTTAGTTCGTGGGTTGAGATTTGCATGGCGATTAAACCGCTGAATTCATTTGGGAAATTAGCGCACAGAGCGGTTTCATGTCACGGTCAATTTCCCGCCACTCGCGCAAACCCCGGGGAATCGGAACGCCGGTCTCCGACCCGGCACGTTGGAAATTACTTTCAGAACTCGCCGGGTCGGAGACCGGCGTTCCACTCAAATTCGCGCGCTGAAGAAACAGCGCGCACGCCGTCGCGACGGGCGGTTTGGAAATCAGTTTTCCGCAATCAGCAGTGACGACCTCGCAAAAAATACAGACGCAGCCGTCCGTTTCACCGCGCCGAATAAAATCCGCCGCCTCGGGCAGCAAATTTTTATCATCACCGACGAAACACAGGTTCGGGCCGGTCAGCCGGAAGTAAATCGCAACTTCACCAACGGCCGCGCTCGGCAGCGTGTAGGCGAACAATGTCGGGCTTGGCCCGCCGACGCCGTTGCGACCCTGCCAAAAATTTACATCCGTCGTGAGCGAACCCGCGCTGGCCGCGAGGCAAATGCCGACGCGGTCAAGCGCGAACGCGTCGAAATTTATTTTCAGCGAGGCAACGGCAAGCAGCGCGAGCTGGCTTTGCAAATCCAAACGGCCAAAACGCTTGCCAAGGCGGGCGGATGGCAAATCCGCTTCGGTCACGATGCTGGCGGCGGCGATGGAGATGGTTTCATTCATGCGTCTCAAAATTCGGCTGTGGATTTTTGGATGAGTGGATTGATGGATTGAATCCAGTTATCCAGCAATCCACAAATCCACGAATCCAGATGTAAGTGGCAATTCATTGTTTTTGCAGGATGAGCGCGCCGTTCATGCCGCCAAAACCGGTGTTGAGTTTGAGAGCATTTTTCAGTCGCACATCGAAGCGCGGTTCGCGCACGAGGCTCGACGGCGTGCCTTCCGCCGCCACGCCCAGCCGCGTTGTGCCGGGCAGAAAATTTTCCTGCATCGCCAGCACGCAGCAGATCGTTTCAATAACGCCCGCCGCGCCAAGCGTGTGGCCCAACATTCCCTTTGAGCCGCTGACCGGCGGACATGCTTCGCCGAAGATGGTTTCCAGCGCGAGCGATTCCATCGCGTCGTTGTAGCTCGTGCCGGTGCCGTGAGCGTGGACGAAATCAATTTCCTGCGGCGAAAGGTTTGCGGAGTTCAGCGCCACGCGAATGGCCAGCGCCAGACCGGAACCGTCGCGCGACGGGCCGGTGAGATGATTCGCGTCGTTGCTGCTGCCGAAACCACGTATGCGTATCGCCGGTTGTGAAATCAAATCGGCGCGAACCAGAACGATGGCCGCGCCCGCTTCACCGGGACTCAAGCCGCAGCGCGCCGCATCAAACGGACGGCAGCCGAGCGGGTCGAGCGCCTTCAACGCGGTGAACCCGGCCATGACAAATTCCGACAGACAATCCACGCCGACGACGAGCACGGCATCCGCCTCGCCGCGCTGGATCATTTTGGTTCCCTGCTGAATCGCAATCAGGCCGGAAACGCACGCGACCGAAACCGTCTGCACCAGCCCGCGCGCGCCGTGCGCGTCGGCGAAATCGGCGGCGAGAAGATTGGCCTGCAAGTGACGGCGCGCAGTTTCGGAACACGGACGGTTTTCGGAAATCCGTTCGAGCGCCTCGATGTTGGCCTTGGTGGTGGAGAGGACAAAACCAATCCGTTCGGTGGGAATTTTTTCTAAAACTTTGTGTGAAGATTCGCCCGCTTGTTTCAAGGCTTCTGCCGCGAGCGACCACGCGGGGTTTTCATCATCAGAGTTTCTGGGCGCAGCGCCGACGATGTTGGATTGGAAGCGCGACGAGTTGAATTTCTCCGTTAGCCGCAGGCCGCTCACATTTTTTTGCAGCGCGACGCGCAGCGGTTCGAGGCCGCAGCCAACGGCGGAAACCGCGCCACAGCCGGCGATGACGACAGGAACGCCGATCTCCGATCCGGCGCGTTGGGGCGTCTTCTGGAAACTTGCCGGGTCGGAGACCGGCGCTCCATTGTCCGCGCCATCACGCATACACGGATAAATCTCCTGCTGCGATGATTTGTCCGTCGCACGCGATGGAGCCGGAAATCAGCCGCATCGGCCC
>JAYVCM010000225.1:0-10837 GCA_043749955.1 Limisphaerales bacterium
CAGCCGATGGAGATTTTCTTTCACCGCCTTGCGTCTTGGCTGCTTTGCCCGTCCTCCGTAGCAGCACTGCGGAGGGTGGACGCCTTGGCGTTGAATTCCAACTGCATGGATTCGGTTTAGATTGTCCGCGTTCATCTTCCTTCTCTGTCGCGCGGATAACCGGTAGAGTTTGCGGCCTGTGGCAGCGACCCTTTACGATCTGATTCCGCGCGGTGAGAAATGCAGCAACGACGTGCTGCTGGACCGCTTTCTCGAATATGTGGCGGGACGCAAGCTCCAGCTTTATCCGGCACAGGAATCCGCCATCCTGGAATTGTTCGACGAGAAGAACGTCATCCTCAACACGCCCACGGCTTCGGGGAAATCACTCGTGGCGACCGCGCTGCACTTTCAGGCCATCGCCAAAGGGAAACGCTCGATCTATACCTGTCCGATCAAGGCGCTGGTGAATGAAAAATTCATGGCGCTGTGCCGCGAATTCGGGCCGGACAACGTCGGCCTTTGCACCGGCGACGCGTCGGTGAACCGCGACGCGCCCATCCTGTGCTGCACGGCGGAAATTCTCGCCAACATCGCGTTGCGCGAAGGCGCGGCGGCCAAGGTGCAGGACGTGGTCATGGACGAGTTTCATTACTACGCCGACCGCGAGCGCGGCGTGGCGTGGCAGGTGCCGCTGCTGACGTTGCCGCAGACGCGCTTTCTCCTGATGTCCGCGACGCTCGGCGACACGGCGTTTTTCGAGGAGGAACTCACACGGCTCACGCGGCGTCCGACCGTGGCGGTCACCTCCACGGACCGGCCGGTGCCGTTGTCGCATGAGTATTCCGAACTGCCGCTCGCCAAAACTTTGGAAAGCCTCGTCGCCGATGGTCGCGCGCCGGTGTATGTCGTCCACTTCACGCAACTGGAGGCGGCGCAGAGCGCGCAGGATTTTACGAGCATCAATGTCTGCACACGCGACGAGAAAGCCGCCATCGCCAACACGCTGGAAGGTTTCAAATTCACCAGTCCCTACGGGCCCGAAATCAAGAAGTGGCTGCGGCACGGCATCGGTTTGCATCACGCCGGACTGCTGCCGAAATATCGCGTGCTGATCGAGCAGCTCGCGCAGAAGGGATTGCTCAAGGTCATCTGTGGCACGGACACGCTCGGGGTCGGCATTAACGTCCCGATCCGCACGGTGCTGTTCACGCGGCTGTGCAAGTTCGACGGGCAAAAGACCGGCATCTTGAGCGCGCGGGATTTTCACCAGATCGGCGGTCGCGCGGGGAGGAAAGGTTTTGATGATCGCGGCTGGGTGGTGGCGCAGGCGCCGGAGCACGTCATCGAGAATCTCAAGCTCGCGGGGAAAGCCGCGCGCGACGGCAAGAAAACCGTGAAGCGCCAGCCGCCGGAAAAAAATTTCGTCAACTGGGACAAGAACACTTTCATCCGCCTGATCGCCGCGCCGCCGGAAAAGCTGGCCTCCCGTTTTCAAGTCACGCACGGGATGTTGCTGAATGTTTTGGGCCGCCAGGGCGACGGTTGCGCGGCGATGCGGCAGCTCATCCGCGATTGTCACGAGACGCCGCGTCAGAAGCAGGCGCACATCAAACGCGCGTGGCAGTTGTTCCGCTCGCTGCTGGACCGCAAGATCATCGAGATCGTTCCGGCTGCCGAACGCGGCGAAATTCCGGATGACAACCTTTTGTCGCATATGCAACAAAAGGTTGCACGTGGCTGGCGCGGCTCGAAATTGCGCGTGAACGTCGAGCTGCAGGACGATTTTTCCATGGACCAGGTGCTGTCGCTGTATCTGCTCGAAACGATTCCGCTCATGGATCCGCAGGCGCCGGATTACGCGCTCATCCTGCTCACGCTCGTCGAGTCCATCCTCGAAGACCCGGCCATCATCCTGCGCAAACAGCTCGACCAGGTGAAGGACCGGAAGATGGCCGAGATGAAAATGGAAGGCGTCGAATATGACCAGCGCATCGAAGAACTGGAGAAACTCGAACACCCCAAGCCGAACCGCGAGTTTGTCTATTCGACCTTCAATAATTTCGCCGCGCGGCATCCGTGGGTGGGCGAGGAGAACATCCGTCCGAAATCCATCGCGCGCGAGATGTTCGAGGAATTCCGTTCCTTCGCCGACTACATCAGGCTTTACGAACTGCACCGCGCGGAGGGCGTGCTGCTGCGGCATCTGAACAGCGTCTTCAAAGTCCTCGCGCAAACCGTGCCCGACTCCGCCAAAAACGAACAGGTGCGCGAAATGGAACTTTATCTCGGCACGCTCATCCGGCAGGTGGACTCCAGCCTGCTCGACGAATGGGAGAAAATGCGCGACCCGAATTATCGTCCCGCTGAAATCAAGGAAGTCCGCCCGACCGGGGCTGAGGAAAAAGACATCACGCGCGACCCGAAAGCATTCACCGCCGCGATTCGTAATCGTGTCTTCATGTTTCTGCGCGGACTGGTCGTCGAAGATTACGAGCAGGCCATCGTCAACCTTGGTTTGCCGCTGGATGCCGAGGGGCAGCCGTGGACGCCGGCGCGTTTGCAGTCGGCGATGGACGCGTATCACACCGACCACGAGCGCTTGTGTCTCGAACCCAACGCGCGCAACATCCGTCACACCTACGTTCTTCCCGCCGAGGACAAGCAATCGTGGCGCGTGCAACAAATGCTCGTGGACCCGGAGGAACACAATGATTGGGTGGCGGAATTCGACGTGGACCTCGCCGAGTCGCGCAAGCAGGACGAACCCAGTTTGCGCCTGCGGCGGATTGGAAGTCTGACCTGACGGTTTTATTTGGTAGTTCGCGGCAACGTGGGGACTTCGACTTTCAAAACATCGGTTATGGCATGGTCGGCGGGAAGCGATTTGCCGGACCAAAGTTGTTGGGAAGTCCACGGCGCCGCCGCTCCGCTCCAGAACGCATCCGCTGGCGGCAATCCGAGCGGCAGCAACGCCGCGCTGCAAAGATAGAGGCTGCCGGTGGAGATATAACCTTCGGCCAGCGACGGCTGGTGTCCGCAAAATCCGATGCGCAACCAGCCCTGGTCGTCAAACGTGCCCGGTGCCTCGATCATGCGGCGGATCACGGCGGTCATGGCACAGCGCACCTGTGCCGGCTGGACGTGTCCGGGCAGTTCGCGCATCAACGCAATCTGCGCGAGCAACTGGAAGGCACCAAAGCGGTAAGTGGTCGAGCGGCCGACGCCGGGAAACGAGCCGTCCGGCGCGATGAGCCGTTCCTGAATTTCCGCATAACGACGCGCCCGGTTCAATATCGTCTTGTAACTTGGGCCAAACTGGCTGTCCTTGCTTTGCAACACCGCCAGCACATCCACCAGCATGGGATGGATGACGAAGCTGTTGTAATAATCGAAATGGAAAAAATCGCCGTCGCCATAGACGCCGTCGCCTTGATACCAGCCGAGCATCCGGCGCACACAACCTTCCAGCCGGTCGGCGTTCGTATCTTCACCCATGAGCAAAAGAGCGGCCTCGACCGTGGCGGCGAACATCACCCAGTTGTTGCCGGTCGGCGTGGCGATGACGCGTGAAGATTTCAGTGCGGTGATCACTTGCCCGCGCACCCGCGCATCGAGAGATTCCCACAACACCGAAGGCGCACGCAGAATGCCCTGCGATAAAAAAGCTGAATCCACGAGCGCCTGGCCGCCGTCGTGAAAATTCATGAAGTCGGGCGAAGCCGGATCCGTCGCGGCATCCAGCGAGGCCTGCGACCATTCAATGAATTTTTTCCGCCGCCGGGTTTCTACTTCATCCAATCCTTGCGTCGCGAGCCAGGGCGCGATGCCGGCGAGCAAACGGCCAAAGGCTTCAAGGTGGGTGTAGCGGGCACGGTCGGCGGGATTGGCGGCCTCGACGGGCATCCGTTTCTTCAATTCACGCCGCGTCAAATTTTCCAGCACGGGCGTGGCAATCTTTTCCAGCACTGCCAGCCAATGGCCACGGTCATCCGATTTATCACTGGCGACCGGAAGGGATTGGGCCGCCGAGTTCACCGGCGGTGCGCCGGCCAGACCGGCCACGCCCAGCGCCGTCATTGACTTGAGAAATTCGCGGCGGTTGGCCATAAATTTTTTTTGCTCTTGAATTATCCGAACTTGCCGAGTTTGAACCTTGCGGCTGACCGGATGGAAGCTAAAAAATCCAAGTCCATGCCGCCATCAAATTGCAGATTCAGTTGCGCGAATTATTTGGGCCGGGATTTGATCTTGGGAGCAGGCGGGTTGTCTTTCAACGGACGCGTGAAATGGAAAAGTCGTTCAAGCCGTCGGAGCAGGAGAACACACCGGCCGGCCCGGACAGCTTTTTGGCCCGACGATGAAAAACCATCGCTTCATCGAAGGCGGATTTTAAGGCAGGGTAGGCGCCGGTAGCCGGGTTCCTGGTGGAAAGGGTTTTCCAAAAGACGGGCGCGAAGGGCCAGCAGGTGGTGATGTGGCTGTCATCCGTGATGGCCATCGCGATGTAGCGCGGGACCGCCTCCGGCACCACCTGCGCCATCCCCCCGCCAAAACATTCATCGCAGAGGAACACGATCAGCGGCTGGCCCGCGCGCTGGAGATGCTCCAGCTGGTGTTTGAAATCCAAGGCCGTCAAGCTCGCGCCTTGCAAGACAATCGTGGAGCGGTTGGTCAGGTTAAATTCGGCGGCGGCGGCGGTTGTTTTCCCCAGATCATATAAGGCCTGGTATTCATCCTCTTTGCCGCCGTGTCCGGTCAGGTAGAGCAAAACCACGTCGTTGGAAGTGACGACCCCGCCAAGGTAATCGAGGATCAGCTTGAGATTGGTTGTGGTCGGGCGGGCGGTCACTCGAAAAGGCGTCTCCGCCGGGTCATAGGCGGCGGCATTCAACCAGGGTATGCCGGTTGACAAAATAAAAATGTTCCTGGGATCAACGCCGAGTTGTTTGAGGGCATTCGAGGCAAGGAAGATGTTCGTCTGATGATGTCCTTCCATGGCGCCGTTGACCAGCACGGCAAACAGCCGGGAACGGGGACCGTGAGTCCCGGCCGGGCCGGCGGCAACATCCAGGCTGGCAATTGTGCGCCGGTTGAACAGCAGGATGAGATCGCTGGTTTCCTGGGGGCGGACGGTCGCGTTAAAAAAGCCACCGGCCGGCGGCGGCAAATCTTGATTCACATGCGGGCTGGCATCCTTGGTGTCCGGCCGGGCGGCGCAGCCAGAACTGGCAATCAACACCAGCGACACTAGGGTCTCCGCACCGACGGCCATGATGACCAGCCGGATGATTTGCTTTGCTATGGGCATGTTTCTTCGCGGGTTTTCCGAAACCACTTCTGTCCAAAACCATGGTCCGGCAGATCAAAATTAACAGAATCAAAAAAGTCAGCAACCTCCGCCGCATGGGCCTGACCTGGATGATTCCTCACCGAAATGGCGGCAGACGAATCCAACAGGAAACAGACGCCTTGTTTTTTTTCTGGCGGCAAGGATTGAAATGACCTCCGGCGCAGCTTTGAGCGGTTTTAAAATTGTCATACGCAAGGGTCATGCCGTGGCCGGGCAAATCCAGGAGGCATGGGCGAGTGGCCGTAATTTAAAAGCTGATTGTAAATGTGGTGCGCATAGCAGGACTTGAACCTGCATGCCTTGCGGCACTACCACCTCAAAGTAGCGTGTCTGCCAATTCCACCATATGCGCAACGAAGGGTTTGTATTTTGCCCGATGCCCGCGCGGAAGCAAGTGATTTCACCGGCCAAAAAGCCAGTTCCACCCGCGCCAGCGGCCCGGCTGCGCGGGATTGAAGCCGGTGCTGCGCGTTGGTTCCAAATCTATCTGCAGCAGAATTCCGAGGCTGTTCGCCCCGCGCCCGGAGGAACGGATGGCGTCAATGCCATAGGCGTAGGTGACGATGACCTTGAAGCGGTCCGTCGGCGAACGATACATGATCCCCGCGCCCACGCCGCTGACCCAGTTGCCGGGCTGCTCCGTGCCGGCGAGATAGTCAATGCACGCCGTCGCCGCGTTAAGCTCCAGATTCCAGCGCTCGTTTTTGGTGAGGGGCAAAAGGTAGCTGGCGTTGACCAGCGCAAACTGCCGCGCGCTCAACTCCTGAAAATAATAGCCCGGCAGCGACAGCGGATACTCGGCGACCAGCGGGAGAAAGCCACCGAGCCGATACGCGCTCAACCGGTCGGCATCCACGCTCGCGCCGGCGATGAACCGCACGGAAAAATTCTGCCGGCTGCCGGGCAGCGTGTAGGAGAGCGCCGCCGAACCCCAGAACAGATGCGAAACCGATTCAAGCTGGCGGTCGCCGTTGAAACCATAAGCGCCGTCGTCCGTGCGGATCTGGCCTTCATACCACAGGGAAAGTTCCATCGCCAGCGCGGGGAACAGCGTCGGCTCGATGCCGCCCCAGCGCAGCCCGGTGCGGACGCTGAAATCCGCGCCGTCGGCGGGCGGCTGGAAATTTGCCGCCGTGTTGTCGTTGCGTTCGTAGGTGGAATAATGCGCCGCGCCGCGCAAAATCAAGTTCAGCGGAATCTCGGACTGCGGATTGAACCGGTGATAGATGCTGCCGGAAATTTCCCCGCCGTGGCCGTCGAAGGATTCGGCCTGGATAAATTTTCCGGCCCGGATTTCATTGTGACCATCCGCAAAACCACCGCCCGCGAGGCCGATGGCAACATCCGTCTGCGGCCCGAGGCCGTGGACCAGGCCGAGTTCCGAATCCACATAGACCGGCGCGAGCGCCAGCCGCCACGTCAGGTTGGTGCGGAGAAAATCCGGCTCGTTGTGATAATAATACGCATAGCCGGCCACCGGCGCGCGGCCTTCGAGCGGCTGGTTGTAGCCGAGCTGGATGAGGTCGCGCTTGACCGGATCAATCTGCGCCGAGACGATGACCGGCAAAAAAACTGCCAGCCAGTGGATGGGGTGGAAAAAACGTCGCCGCATGGCCGTTTTGATAAAGCAATCCCGCCGCCGCCGCAAGCACGCTGGCTTCATACTTTCTGGACAGCCGGAAAAAAAATCCGGCTTACTGTCGCGGATTTAATTTCGCCCGATGCCATCACTCAACGCTGAAAAACTCGCCCAGGCCAAGTCGCCCGGATTTTCCGACCGGCAGATCGCCCATCTCACCGGCACCACCGAGGACGCCGTCCGCGCCGGGCGCAAACGCATCGGCCTCGCCGTCCTGGCCGCAACGATCATCCCCCGGCGCAGCACCCCGTGTGGTTTTCAAACCGGCGCGGATCCGGCAGTTGACGCCTAATGGCATTAGATGTATTTTGCGCCGCATGAAAATGAACAGCATGAACATCTCCCTGCCCCCGGCCATGGCCGAGTTTGTGCGCCAGACCATCGCGCGGGACTATGGCAACACCAGCGAGTTTTTTCGCTCCCTCGTTCGCGAGAAAATCCAGCGGGAGGTGGAAGCCGACGTGGCCTTCCTGACCGAAGCCACGAACCACGCCCCGGCAGGACCGGACGCGCAGGACATTGCCGAGGTGTTGAACATTCAGCGCGGGGTGAGAAAGGCGATTCGTGCGCGCGGTGTTTGATGCGAACGTCGTGGCGGCGGGCGCAGTGTTTCGCGGCGAGGCGTGGGCGTGCCTGTTGAAGGTGGCCCGCCGGCAGGTCTTTGTTTTCGGTTCCGACTTCACCCTGGCCGAGGCGCGCGACACAACCACGCAACTGATCCGTCACCGCAAGGCCAGGCACAATGCCGCCGGGGTGCTCCTATGGTATTTGGAAAAAGTCCGCAACGTGACGCCCGCGCCGCTGGGGAAACAGCGCAGCCGGGACGCGAACGATGATCCATATCTGGCGGTGGCGCTCGCGGCCCGCGCCCGGTTCATCGTCACCTATGACCACGATTTGCTCGTGCTCGGCAAACCTTTTGGCGTGGAAATCCTGAAACCCGCCGCCTTTCTCAAACGCCTCGCTCCGTAGTCCGCCCCCGCCGTTCGCGGGTTCAACGGGGATCGTTCGCTGCCAGCGTGGCTGATGGTTTTGGGGTTCTTGATCCGCCTTTCAACTTGAACTCCGAAGTTCAAAATCCGAATGGCGGAATTCCGGGACGAATGCTTTGAAATTCGGTCGCGCAGCGTGAACGGCAAGAGCTTGAAAATTATTTTTCCTTTAGCGGGTCGCCCAGCAGCCATGCGATGGCGGGCTGCCAGCGCAACGGTTTGGGCAGGGGCGAACGCGGTGGCAGCGTGTCGAACGTGAGCAGCAATGGGATGGCACTCCGATATTCCGCCGCCGCTGCCGTGAGGGCGCGGACTTCGCGTTCGTAAGTGGCCGGGTCGCTGACATCGGTGCAGACTTGAATCAAAGTCGTGCCGCCTTCGGGATGGCGCGCAAAGAAATCCACCTCGTAACCATCGCGGGTGCGAACGTAGCCGGTCGCACAGCCGCGCCGTTCCAGTTCAAGGAGGACGACGGTTTCGAGGGCGTGGCCGAGATTGACGCGCCAGTCCGTTCGTAAAGCGAGCTCAAGCCGGGGTCAATCGGATAAGCTTTGCGGGGATTGACCATGCGTTGACGTTCGGAGGCGGTGTGCATCGAAACGGTTCGCACCAAGAACGCATCTTCCAGATGGGCAAGATAATCGTGCAACGTATTTTTCCCGACAGGCAAGCCTTGGGATTTGAGCGTGTCGAAAAATTTCTGAACGCTGAATGTCCCGGCGGGATTGCCCAGCAGATGGCTTTGCAGCCAGCGCAATGCCGTCGGATTCGTGACGTTGTGCCGCTCGATCACGTCGCGCAAAATGGCCACGTCCACATAGGTGCGCAGGAGGCTGGCGCGGTCGCGCGCCGGAACGCCCTGCGATTCAGGGAATCCGCCTTCGGTGAGGTAGGTGCGAAAATGTTTTTCGAGCGCCGAGCGGCTGGCCTTGGGCAAATCCGTCCAGGCTGACCTCGGCTCAACTCCAGCATGTCGCAGGGTTTCTCGCAGGCTGAACGGATGCACCAAGACTTCCATGGCCCGACCACGCATACTGGTGGCAACTTCGCGGCTCAACAAGCGGGCGGATGAACCCGACAGAAACAATTCAACTTTCTCCGTGTCCAGCAGACGCCGGACAAAGGTTTCCCAGCCGGGCACTTCCTGAATTTCGTCGAGAAAGAAGGTGACCCGTTTGGAATCACGATGCTCCGGATGCAGGCTGAAGTATGCTTCAACGACTAATTGAAGCTCGTGGGCCGTCATTTCCGCGAGCCGTTCATCCTCGAAATTAAAATACAGGAGTGCGTCGCGCGGTGTGCCAGCCTTGAGCCGGTCGGCCAGACACTGCCAGAGGAAAGTGGTCTTGCCACTGCGCCGCATACCGATCACGGCCATCACTTTGCCTTTGATCCCGGGCAGATGCACGTCCCGGCGGGTGTGCGCCGGCACAGGCGCGGCGAGCGCGTCCGTGATTTTCTGCCGGATGACCTGATTCACTTCTCTTTCCATGAAGGACATAATGATGTGATTATGTCTTTATGAAAAGTCCTAAAAAAGACTTGTGGAGACTCGCAGAAAGGGGAAAGGGTTCCTGGTTTTGACAGTGGTGGAGGTGTGGTTGCTTCCCCGCATGGCGTGCAAATTGAGAGCCGGGCCTCCCGGGACGTGTTATCCGCCTTCACGGGTAACTCCCAAGCTGCGGCGGGTCAGGCATCCTAAATCGCGGCAACCGGCGCGAGCCAGCCTGCGACGACGACGCGGATCGCCCACGCGCCAAAGCCATGGCCGCCGACGTGAGGAGGCTCTGATCCGTTTCCGGCTTTCGCATTTTCAGTTTGAGCCTCGTTACCTCGGCTGCCACGCATTGCAAGAACGTCCGGCCACGGTCTGCACTCGACACCGGCGGCGCTTTGCGGCTTACTATCGCGGATTTAATTTCGCCCGATGCCATCACTCAACGCAGAAAAACTCACCCAAGCCAAGTCGCTCGGATTTTCCGACCGGCAGATCGCCCATCTCACCGGCACCACCGAGGACGCCGTCCGCGCCGAGCGCAAACGCATCGGCCTGGTGCCGAGCTACCGCCTCGTGGACACCTGCGCTGCCGAGTTCGAGGCTTACACGCCGTATTATTATTCCACCTACGACCGCGGCGACGACGAGGTGAAAGGCAACACCGCGAAGAAAGTGATGATTCTCGGCGGCGGCCCGAACCGCATCGGGCAGGGAATTGAATTTGATTATTGCTGCGTCCACGCCGCCTTCGCGCTCAAGGAGGACGGGTTTGAAACCATCATGGTGAATTCAAATCCCGAAACGGTTTCGACGGATTACGACACGAGCGACAAATTATTTTTCGAGCCGCTCACGCTTGAGGATGTGCTGCACATTTACGAACGTGAAAAATGCTGGGGCGCCATCGCGCAGTTCGGCGGACAGACGCCGCTGAACCTCGCGCTCGGTTTGCAGAAAAACGGCGTCAACATCATCGGCACCTCGCCGCAGAGCATCGAGATCGCCGAAGACCGCAAGCTGTTCGCGGCGATGCTGAACAAGCTGAACATCCCCCAACCGCCGAACGGCCTCGCCACGACTGCCGAAGAAGCGCTCGTCATTTCCAAACGCCTGACCTATCCGGTGCTGGTGCGTCCCAGTTTTGTTCTCGGTGGCCGCGCGATGCAGATTGTTTATTCCGACGCCGAGCTGTCGCACTACATGAAGTTCGCCGTCGAAGCCTCGCCCGAACGCCCGGTGCTCGTGGACAAATTTCTCGAAGACGCGACCGAGGTGGACGTGGACTGCATCGCCGATGTCGGTCTGCCCAACGGCGGCACGATTGTCATCGGCGGGATGCTGGAGCACATCGAATTCGCCGGCGTCCATTCCGGCGA
>JAYVCM010000226.1:0-3110 GCA_043749955.1 Limisphaerales bacterium
TTTGCGCGGCCAGCGGAATCGTTTGACGGAATTGCAGAACTCGCGCGGCGCGGTGGAAGTTGAACTTGCGCAGAAGAACATGAGCGTGCAGAACCTGCGCGAGAAAGTGCAGCAAAAGTATCACCTGAACCTCGACGACATCCGCAGCGAGTGCATCACCATCACTTACGCCGACGAAGGCCCGGCGAAAGTCGAGACGCTCACGCCCGAGCAAATGGCCGCGGCGGGCGCGGCGACGGACTGGGCGTCCGTGCAGCAGCAGGTCGAGGCGTTACAGCAGAAGATTGACGAGATGGGGCCGGTGAACCTGGTGGCCATCGAGGAATACGAGGAAACCGAGCAGCGCCATCAATTCCTTACCACGCAATACGACGACCTGGTCAACGCCAAGACGCAGTTGCTGGAAGTCATCAACCGCATCAACACGCAGACGCGCCAGATGTTTTTGGAGACATTCGAGAAAATTCGCGACAATTTCCGCGCGATGTTCGTGGACGTTTTTGGCGGCGGCAAGGCGGATCTGGTTTTGTCCGATGAAAACGACGTGCTCGAAAGCGGCATCGAGATTGTCGCGCGTCCGCCCGGCAAACAGTTGCAGAGCATCTCACTGTTGTCCGGTGGCGAACAGACGATGGTCGCCGTGTCGCTGCTGTTCTCGATCTATCAGGTCAAGCCGAGTCCGTTCTGCGTGCTGGACGAATTGGACGCGCCGCTGGACGAATCCAACGTCATCCGCTTCGTGAAAATCTTGCAGCGGTTCCTCGTGCATTCGCAGTTCATCATCATCACGCACAACAAGCGCACCATCGCGATGGCGGACGTGCTTTACGGCGTGACGATGCAGGAACACGGCGTGAGCAAGATTGTCAGCGTGAAATTCCACAAGGCGGAGGAGGCGCAGGCGCTGACAGGAAATTTGGAGTCGGCGGTGGCGTAAAATGGTAGGGCCGCGCGGCCGTGCGGCCTGGTGAATTACAAACTGCGGCGGTGAACTGAATGCGGGGCGGGCAATCCCAACGGGATTGTGTCTTCAAGCCCAGGGTTGCGAAGCACGAGCTACCCTGGGTGAGTCGTAAAAAATCTCGTCAACCCCAACGGGGTTGTGGCTGCTGGCTGCGGAGAGGTCGCAACCCCGTTGGGGTTGGGAAAATCCCGGACGACATTCACCCAAGGTAGCTCGTGCCTCGCAACCTTGGGCTTTAGGACGGAATCCCTTTGGGATTCTTTTGCCAGTGTCGTTCCCGATTTGTTGGCAATGCCCAGGCCCGAACGCTGCGCTCCGTCTTTCCATTGCACCAGCCTCAATAATCCGTAAAACTCGACGCCATGAAACTGCCACTCTATACCGAAGCCGCATTAAGCTGCGACCTGCCTGAACAGGGCTTGCGCCGTGGCGACGTGGTGAAGCTGGTGGATGAGGCCAAAGCCCCCGACGGCACGCCCGGCTACGCGGTGGAAGTCCTGAACGCCTTGGGCGACACCTTCAAAGTCACCGCCTTGCCCGCTTGGGCCGTGGAACCGCTGCGCGTGGATGAAGTTCTCTGCGTCCGGCTCGCAGGCTAAAGTTTCCGTGGCGGCGGCGGCGCTGACGGGAAATTTGGAGTCGGCCGTGGCTGCGTAAGCAAGTTTGTTTTCCCTTTCCATGAACCTCGTAGCAGCCGACATGAGGAGGCTCTGACTTTCTTCGTCCGAACAATAATGAGCCTCCTTACGTCGGCTGCTACGGTTCAAGGGTTCAATGCGCGACATTTCGCTTGGGGGAATTCTTGCCTCCTCTCCCATCCGATGGGAGAGGGGACAGCCGTTGGCCAATTCATTCTTTTACAATCCCACCCATCAGTTGACATGTCTGGAGTTGCCATGACGCGGAAACCGTTTCTCCCTCTCCGCTCCATCGGATGGAGGGGAGAGGGCCGGGGTGAGGTGAGGGTTTTAACTTCCTACCACGAATAATGCACGGTGTAGGTCACGGTCTTTTCCTCGTCGGGCTTGACGGAGATGCGGAACTCGATGGTCTGCGAATCTTTTTTCTCGAAGTCGTCGGACTTTTTCGTGATCTGCCAGTTACTCCAGCGGTAAGAAGATCAACTGACAACCAGCGGTCTTGACCAACCGGTGCGTCGTCGCGGATTGATGGAACCGGGCATTCCAAAACGATCACACTGCCCGGCGCTTAATTTTCTGATTGGGCAGGAATTCCTGGTGTCCCGGACAGGCTGGAAGCGCTGTCCCACGTTGGCGGCGAAGCAGCCACAACGTAGGGCAGCGCTTCCAGCCTGCCCCCTTCCGCAAGAACAGTGTCAAGATGCACCCCTTTCACAACACTTGATTAAAAAAACATTGCTTTGTCTTACAGCAAGCAGTAAAAACATTTCTCGAAAGCAGGTTAATTGGAAAGAGATCAGACTGTAGAAATTGCAGCCCTCAAAATAAATCAATCATGACTTCGAATTTCCATTTGATGCGCCTCAAACAGCTTCAAATCGCCGCCGCATTGCTGGTTTGGTGCAATCCACTTGGCAGTTTTGCGGCGACAAACTCGCTGCCGAATTTTGACAAGCGCCTTGAACAGGCCAAAACGAACCAGCCGGCGGTCGTCAACGTCGCAAAAGAAAACGCCGCGAAGGTCATGCGCAACCGCGTCCGTGATGTCCAGATTGACAATGACGAAATTCTCGGCGTGCCCAAATTTGTCACCTCGACGCGCGAGTTCCTGACGGGCACGAATGGCAGCGGCGGTTCGGTGTCTGCAGCGACAGCGGCGGCATTTCCGGCAAACGATCCGCATCGCGGCGTGAAAACTTTTTTGACGGAGCATCAGGCACTGTTCGGCTTCGGCCCGGAAGCGCTCGCGACGGCGAAGGTGAACCGGGACTATGTCAGCGCGCCGGGAAATTTTAGAACCACCATCTGGCAGCAGCAGGTGGATGACATCCCGGTCTTTGACGGAATTTTCAAGGCGCATCTTACTAAAAATGGCGAGCTGATCAATGTGGGGAGCCAGTTTGTTCCCGATCTGCAAACGGCGCTGGGCAAAATCTCGAATCGCTCCTCGCTGCAAACCAATCCGCCGGTCCCGGTTCATCGCGCGATTGTGCTGGCGGCGGAAA
>JAYVCM010000227.1:0-6610 GCA_043749955.1 Limisphaerales bacterium
GTAGGGACGATTCCAATTGTCGCTGGCGATCTGGTCCGCCGTGTGCGGGGCGTTCTTGAGCAGATTGTTTTTCGCGTCGGCGGTGCCGTTTTCCACGGCGGTCATTTCGGCGTGGATCGAAATCATCGCGTCGCAGAAACGGTCCAGCTCGTATTTCGATTCGCTTTCGGTCGGTTCGACCATGAGCGTGCCGGCAACGGGCCACGAGAGCGTCGGCGCGTGAAAGCCGTAATCCATCAGCCGCTTCGCCACGTCCTCGGCGGTGGTGGCGTGGAACGCGCGCAAATCCAAGATGCACTCGTGCGCGACGAGGCCGTTGCTGCGGTAGAGCGTTGGGAAAAAATTTTCCAATCGCGCGGCGATATAATTCGCGTTGAGGATGGCGAACTTCGTTGCGTCGGTGAGTCCGTCCGGTCCCATCATCGCGATATACATCCACGAGATGGTGAGAATGCTTGCGCTGCCCCACGGCGCAGCGCTGACCGGGCCGATGTGCTGCTTGGAATGGTCTACGTCTTCGAGCCGCGACGTGAAGACCGGATGGCTCGGCAGAAACGGAACGAGATGTTTCGCCACGCCAATCGGCCCGACGCCCGGTCCGCCGCCGCCGTGCGGAATGCAAAACGTCTTGTGCAGATTCAAATGGCAGACGTCCGCGCCGATGAAACCGGGCGAAGTCAGACCGACTTGCGCGTTCATGTTCGCGCCGTCCATGTAAACCTGGCCGCCGTTGGCGTGGATGATTTCGGAAATGTCGCGGACGGTTTCCTCGAACACGCCGTGCGTGCTGGGATAGGTGATCATCAGGCAGGAGAGATCGGCCTTGTGCGCCTCGGCTTTGGCTTTCAGGTCATCGAGGTTGATGTCGCCGCCGCCGTCGCAAGAGACGGGCACAACTTTCATTCCCGCCATGACTGCGCTGGCCGGATTGGTGCCGTGCGCGGAAGTCGGGATGAGGCAGACGTTGCGGTGTGCATCGCCGCGTGATTCGTGATACGCGCGGATGACAAGCAACCCGGCGTATTCGCCCTGCGAACCGGCGTTGGGCTGCAACGAAATCCCAGCGAAGCCGGTGATCTCCGAAAGCCAGTCTTCGAGGTTCTGAAAAAGAATCTGGTAGCCGCGGGCCTGCGACAGCGGCGCGAACGGATGTATCTTCGCGAACTCCGGCCATGACACAGGAAACATTTCCGCCGCCGCGTTGAGCTTCATCGTGCAGGAGCCGAGCGGAATCATCGAGGCCGTGAGCGAAAGGTCGCGCGATTCGAGCCGCTTGATGTAGCGGAGCATCTCGGTCTCGCTGTGGTAACGGTTGAAGACGGAGTGCTGGAGAAATGACGAATGACGAATGGCGAATGGTGCAATTCCACTCTCATTAACACCGGGCTTTAGCCCGGTGTTTGGCGTGGCGGCGGTGGAAACCGTTTCAACGGTTTTTCGCGCGGCCGGGGAAGCCGTTGAAACGGCTAAACGCCCGGCACCCGTTTTGACACCGGGCTGAAGCCCGGTGTTAATGAGAGTTGATGCGAGTTCATCCAGGGTAAACGCAGGTGCCTTATCTCCGTTAAAAACTTGCCAGATTGCAGCCACATCACTGACGCTGGTGGCTTCGTCGAGCGAAATGCCAAGCGTCTTTTCGTCAATCGCGCGGAAATTCATCCGGTGCGCTTCGGCGGTTTTCAAAATTTCAGCAGTGCCTTTGTCGCCGAGGGCGATGGTGAACGTGTCAAAGTAGGGCAGGCTTCCAGCCTGCCCATTCGGGGCTTTGGACGCGGCTGCGCCGCTGGGCAGGCTGGAAGCCTGCCCTACGTTAAAGCCGAGCTTCTCCAACCCTGCGGCCAGAATGCGCGTGAGCACATAAACCCGCCGGGCAATTTTCTTCAATCCTTCCGGTCCATGGTAGCAGGCATAGAGCGACGCCATGTTCGCGAGCAACGCCTGCGCCGTGCAGATGTTGCTGGTGGCCTTTTCGCGGCGGATGTGCTGCTCGCGCGTGCCGAGCGCGAGGCGCAGCGCGGGTTTGCCGCGTGAATCCTTGGAGACGCCGACGATACGTCCGGGCATCTGGCGTTTGAACTCATCGCGCGTGGCGAAGAACGCGGCGTGCGGTCCGCCGTAGCCGAGCGGCACACCGAAGCGTTGCGCGCTGCCAACCGCGATGTCCGCGCCGAATTCGCCGGGAGGCTTGATGAGCGTGAGCGCCAGCAAATCCGTGGCGACGGTGAGCATCGCGCCGGCGGCGTGCGCTTTTTCTGCGAAGCCAGCGTAATCGTGAATCGCGCCGAAGGTGTCGGGATATTGCACGAGCGCGCCGAAAACTTTTTCGGTGAACGAAAAATTTTCGTGACTGCCGATGACGATTTCAATGTCGAGCGCATGAGCGCGGGCGCGGACGACTTCAATCGTTTGCGGATGACAGGTTTCGGAGATGAAAAAAACATCGGCTGCCGGCGAGACGCCGGCGCTCCCGGGTTTGAGCCGGAGCGACATGGTCATGGCTTCGGCGGCGGCGGTGGCTTCATCCAGCATCGAGGCGTTGGCGATGTCGAGGGCGGTGAGTTCGCTCACCATCGTCTGGAAATTCACCAGCGCTTCGAGGCGGCCCTGGGAAATCTCGGCCTGATACGGCGTGTATTGCGTATACCAGCCGGGATTTTCGAGGACGCTGCGCTGGATGACCGGCGGCGTGATGGTGTCGTAGTAACCCTGGCCGATGAAGGAGCGGAAAACTTTGTTCTCGCCGGCGATGCGGCGGATTTCGGCGAGCGCGTCGTGTTCGCTGCGTGCGGCGGGGAGATTTAATTTTTTGCCGACGCGGATTTTTTTCGGGACGGCGGCGTCAATCAGTTCGTCCAAATTTTTGTGGCCGAGGAGCGCGAGCAGCGCGTCCCTTTCGGCGGCGTCCGGGCCGATGTGGCGGCGGACAAATTGATCGGGGTGGGCGAGCGGGCCGGCGGCGACGTTTTCTGAAAATAACATCCGAAGAAAGTAAGTTTGACCGCCAGTAAATCAAGCGCGATTTCAGAGGTAATTTCTTTGGGGCGCAACTTGACACTGTTCTTGCCCGACGTTTTGGACGCCCTCTCCCCGCGAGGCACGAGTGGGGAGAGGGCCGGGGAGAGAATTCCCCGAACAGAAATTTCGCGCGTTGCACCCCTGAACCGGAGCGCGGCTGTGTGCGGGCGTGGGGGCACCAGCCGCAGCAACGTCACCGAGCCACACGTGCTGCGGTTGGTCGAGGACGACACAGCCGCGCTCCGAAACGGCCGGTGCATGGGGAGGGGCAATTGATCCCGCTCCGACCGGGACCAGTGTCAGCCGCGCCCTCCTCTCCCCAACCCTCTCCTCCATCGGATGGAGGAGAGGGAGTGGAAATTCAAGAACAGTGTCAAGATTCACCATTTTTAGGGCGGCTCCGCCGTGCGCTTTTTTGTGGTGAATTGTGCAGTTTGACTTGGCGGCGCGACCTCAAGTCTTGATGGCAGAAACCAAGCCGGCTGGTTATGCTCCGCCAATGCGAGCTGTTGTTTTCATCACCGGTTGTTTTTTATTAACTTTGAATTGTCTGGCCGACCCGGTGGATGACCTGGTCAAAGGCGAAATGGCGAAGCACCAGATTCCCGGCCTGGCGCTCAAGGTGGTTCAACACGGCAAGGCGGCGAAGACGGCGGCGTATGGGTTTGCCAATCTGGAATGGAGCGTGTCCGCGACGCCGGAAACGATTTTTGAAATCGGTTCGGTGACGAAACAATTCACCGCGGCTTGCATGATGTTGCTGGCGGAAGCAGGCAAGCTTTCGCTGGATGACCCGATCAGCCGGCATTTGAAAAACACGCCGGCCAGTTGGAGCGACATCACGATCCGCCACCTTTTGACGCACACCTCCGGCATCAAAAATTACACCGGGCTGGCAGGCTTTGAACTGTCCCGGCGACTCACGCAGGCACAGTTCATCGCCAAAATCGGCGAGCTGCCGCTGGTGTTTGAACCGGGCGAAAAATTTTCCTACTGCAACACGGGTTACAACCTGCTCGGCTACATCATCGAAAATGTGAGCGGGAAAAAGTATTGGGATTTTCTCACGGTGAAAATCCTTGGCCCGTTGGAAATGTCCGCGACGACGAACCGGGAACCCGGCCGCATCCTCAAGCTGCGGGCTGCGGGTTATGATCTGGACAAAACCAACGGCCTCGTCAACCGCGATGTTGATTACACCGACCTATTTTCCGCCGGCGAAATTGTTTCCACCGTCGGCGACCTGATGAAGTGGGACGCCGCGCTGGACACGGAAAAGATTTTGAAAAATTCGAGCAAGGAGCAGATGTGGACTTCAGGAAAATTGAACAACGGAAAAACTTTCGGCTATGGTTTTGGCTGGTTTTTGAACCCGCTGAACGGTCACAAATACATCGGACATTCCGGCAGCACCTCTGGATTTTCGGCGGCCAACCAGCGGTTTCCGGATGATGGGTTGGAGATTGTGGTGTTGTGCAATTCCGGCGAGGAAGGCGTGGCCAACAATTTGGCCAAGGCGGTGGCGGGGATTTATTTGGCGGAGAAAACCCCGCCGTAATTCGCGGGCTGAAGCGGGGCGGAATAAGGTCAGGGAACGTGTCTGATTAAAACCGCAGAACGAACTTTTCTTCAAAAAAGACCACCCACAACCGGTTTGGTTGGCAAGGAAAAACGTCCACAACTAATGGTGTTTTTCATCCAAAAAAACCGCAGTTTCGCATTGTGGAAATGGGCGGATTTTCATACCTTTTTCAGGTTCGTTGCCGCACCAAATTTTACCCGGAATTGCACCATCATTATGTCGAGTATTTCTGAATTGCCTGAAGAAAAAATCGTATCGCCGGACAAGATTGCCGATGGCAATTATGACGCTTCCAAGTTGAGCCAGTTGAAGGGACTCGAGGCCGTCCGCAAAAAACCCGGCATGTATATCGGCGGCACGGACGAGCGCGCGTTGCATCATTGCGTGTCGGAAGTTTTGGACAATTCCGTGGACGAACATCTCGCGGGGCATTGCAACCACATTGACGTGACGATCCATGTGGACGGTTCGATTTCCATCCGCGACGACGGGCGTGGTATTCCGGTGGACATCAACAAGGACAGCGGGCTGCCCGGCGTGGAACTGGTGCTGACGACGCTTCATTCCGGCGGCAAATACGGCCAGGGCGGCTACAAATTTTCCGGCGGCACGCACGGCGTGGGCGCGAAGTGTGTGAACGCGGTGAGCGAATGGTTTGAAGTGGAGGTGTCGCGCGACGGCGAAGTGCATCACATGGAGTTTGAGCGCGGCAAGACGATCCAGAAACTGAATGTCATCGGCAAAACCAAGACCACCGGCACGTTGATCACGTTCCTGCCGGACACGGAAATTTTCCGCGAGTCGGTGGAGTTCAAGGCGAGCATTATTTCACAACGGCTGCGCGAGCTGGCGTTTTTGAATTCGGGCCTGGAAATTATTTTCACGGACGAACGCCAGACGACGAACGAGCCGGAAAAATTTTATTACAAGAACGGCGTCGAGGAATTCGTCAAGCAGCTCAACAAGGGCAAGGAGCCGCTGCATCCCAAGCCGATTTCGTTTCGCAAGGAGATGAAGGAAAAACTGGACGACAAGGACATCGAAGTCCACGTCGAGGTCGTGTTGCAATACAACGACAGCTACAACGACCAGGTGCTCTGCTACACGAACACGATTCACAATCCCGATGGCGGCACGCATCTCTCGGGCTTCCGCAGCGCGGTGACGCGGGCGATCAATCAATACGCGAAGTCGAACGAAATCCTCAAGGACAAGGATCCGCAGATCACCGGTGACGACGTGCGCGAAGGTTTGACGGCGGTGATCTCGGTGAAGCACAGCGATCCGAAATTTGAATCGCAGACGAAGGTGAAGCTGCTTTCGCCGGAAGTGGAACGCATCGTCGGTTCGATTTCCTACGAAGGGCTGATGGCTTATTTCGACGCGAATCCGCCCATTGCGAAGCGCATCATTGACAAGAGCCTCACGGCGGCGCGTGCGCGCGAGGCGGCGCGCAAGGCGCGGGAAGCGGTTCGCAAGTCGGCGCTCACGGGCGGCGGCCTGCCGGGCAAGCTGGCGGATTGTTCCGACCGCGATCCGGCGAACACGGAGTTGTATATCGTCGAAGGTGATTCCGCCGGCGGCTCGGCGAAGCAGGGGCGCGACCGGAAGTTTCAAGCGATCCTGCCGATTCGCGGCAAACTCATCAACGTGGAAAAGGCGCGGCTGGATCGCGTGCTGCAGAACAACGAAATCCGCACGATGATCACGGCCATCGGCACGGGCATCGGCGACGGCGAGGGCGAGGGCACGTTCAACCTGGACAAGCTGCGCTACCACAAGATCATCATCATGACTGACGCCGACGTGGACGGTTCGCACATCCGCACGCTGCTGCTGACCTTTTTCTACCGCCAGATGCCGCAGTTGGTGAAGCAGGGTTTTGTCTATATCGCGCAGCCGCCGCTTTACTCGATCACGCGCAAGAAGAAGACCGATTACATTGACGACGACGTGCAGCTCAACCGCATCCTGCTGCAGAATGGCACGGAGGAAGTGAAGCTGAAAAACCTC
>JAYVCM010000228.1:0-10602 GCA_043749955.1 Limisphaerales bacterium
CCGGCCAGCCGCAGCGGCGGCAGATGCGTCAGGAAAATTCCCAGCGCGACGAGCGCAAGTCCGAGGCCGGGACGCCGCAAAAAATTTCCGCCGGGATAACTGGCCGTGCCCGCGCGCACGGCGATTTGGGCGGGCGGAGTATTGGCGGCGACGCGCGCAGGCCGCCAGCCGGCGAGCGTGCTGGCGACGATGGCGAGGATGAGAGCGACCGCCGCTTCGCTGAAATTAAACGCGGCGGAATCCACCGGGCTTGCGTAGTAAAGTGCGTTCACCGTTTTGCCTACCATTTTCACGGCGACTTGCGCGCCGAGCCAGCCGAGGCCCAGGCCGAGCAGTCCGCCGGCAACTCCGATGACGGCGGCCTCCACGAGCCACGCGCCTTGAATCTGCCGCGAGGTCACGCCGAGCGAACGCAGCACGGCGATTTCATTTCGTCGCCGGACAACGGCGCCATCGAGGCCTTGAAACACCAGATAGAGTCCGACCAGCAGCGCGAGCAGCGAGAGGAGGGTGAGGTTCAGGCGGAAGGCCCGCGTCATCGTCGCGGCGGAGGCCCGCCGGTCCGTCGGCGAACTCACCAGCCAGCGCGGCGAGTTTGGCGGACTGGCCGCTTCCAATTTTTTCTTGATTGCGACCCAGCGTTCGGCGCGGCGCGAACTTGCTTCGAGGACAAATTCGATGCGATCCAACTGCCCGGCCTTGTCGGTCAACTGCTGCAACGCCGGCAGGTCCATGATGAGCAGATGCGCGGGAGCGGCTGGCTGCTTCGGGTCGTTGGGAATGATGCCCGCGACGCGCAGCTCAACCGGATGTTCGTTGATGACGAGCGGCAGCGGCGAACCGATTTTTAACTGGTCGCGTTTCGCGAGGGCTTCGCTGATGAAAACGGAGAAGGGATTTCGCAGCACGGGCGAGAAACCTTTTTCCGAACCGTTGGTGGAACCGGCCGTGGCGGAACCGAACCAGCCGCGCCCGTTGTCCTGCTGGCTGGAAAGATTGACGAGCGACGGCAGGTCGAGGCCGAGCAGTTGAAAGGTGGGGCGGGAACCGATGGCTTCGTTTTCATCGCGGCGCGGCGGCACAGCGCTGGTCTCCAAAACCGGGACGAGGTTGACCGGCTCGTGGCCGAGCATCTGCCGCAGCCCGGTCAAAACCGTTTCGGACAACGTGCCGACGGGCGCGGTGATGAGGCCGTCGCTTTGCGACGTGATGAGGTCGGTGAAATTTTGAAAGCCGGCGACGGCGGCGCGGTTGGCGAGCCGGATGGAAAAAAACGCGGCCACACCGATGGCGAGAATCATCAACAGCAGCGCGGAGGAAACCGGCGACCGCCGCCAGTGCCGCCACGCAAAGCGCGTCCACAGAATCCGCAAAACAGTTTTGTTGGAGGCCGGCATTAAAATTCTTTGATGGCAGGAGACGGCGTGAGGAGCCTCTTTTTTGATTTGAGTCTCGTCACCCCGGCGCCTGCAAGCTGGTAAAACGGTTCAATCTTTTTCCCGTTCGCCGCCGACCAGTCCGTCGCGCAGATGGATTTCCCGGTGGCAAATCTGCGCCGCCGCGCCGCTGTGCGTGACGAGGACGAGCGCGGTGCCGGTTTCATCGGAAAGTTCGCGCAGCAGTTCGAGGATGATCGCGCCGTTGCGGGAATCGAGGTTGCCGGTCGGCTCGTCGGCGAGCAGCACGGACGGTTTGTGGGCCAGCGCGCGGGCGATGGCGACGCGCTGCATCTCGCCGCCGGAAAGTTCGCCGGGAAAAGCATCCGCGCGAGCGGTCACGCCGACGCGTTCCAGCAGCGAGCGCACGCGTTCAGCGCGAATGGCCGGGGCCACACCGTTGAGCTGCAGCGGCAGTTCAACGTTTTCCGCCGCCGTCAGCGTGGGCAGCAGATGGAAAAATTGAAAGATGGTGCCGATGTCGCGCCGCCGCACTTCGGTGAGGCCGTCCGCGTCGAGCGTCTCCAGCGAAATGTTTTTGAACCGGATGCTCCCGGCATCCGCGCGGTCCACGCCGCCGAGACAATTGAGCAGGGTGGATTTGCCGCTGCCCGACGGCCCGGTCAGCGCGAGCCGCTCGCCCGCGCGCAGTTCGAGCGACACGCCGCGCAGCACCTGGCGGCCGGCGTAGGCTTTCGTGACGTTGCTGGCGGTCAGCACCAGCGCGGCAGAAGGCAGGATTTTATTGTCGGGATTCATGCGGATGCGGCCATCGTTTTCAAATCTCGCGTCACAATTGCAGAGAAAATACTTTTTTCCACCGGCCCAGGCCGGCGGCCGGGGCTGCCCGACAGTGAAATCAAATCGAAAAGTCTTCGGAGAAAATTTTCACGTTCTTCAATTCCACGAAAACCTCCTCGCCCGCCCTGGGCTGCAACTGCTGGAATTCCTCCTTGCTCAACTGCGCGGTGAACTGCCCGCCGCCGTTGATGCGTTCGAGTTCCAGGTTCGCCACCGGCCCGGCGGCGTTGCTGCGGAGGACGCGCGCGGGAAAAGTATTTTGCCCGCCCGCCTCGCGCGTGATGCGGATGTCGTGCGGCCGCACGAACGCGATGGTATCCGAGTCCGTCTCGCCGGCGGTTTCGGGAACGGAAAATTCCGTTCCACCAATTTTCACCGCGCCCTCGCTGACGCGTCCGCTGAACAGATTGACGTTCCCGAGAAAATCATAGACGAACGGCGACGCGGGATGATCATAAATCTCCTCCGGCGTGCCGATCTGCTCGATTTTGCCGTCGCGCAAAATCGCCACGCGGTCGGCCACTTCCAGCGCCTCCTCCTGATCGTGCGTGACGAACAAGGTCGTGATGTGGATTTCGTCGTGCAGCTTGCGCAGCCAGCGGCGCAATTCCTTCCGCACCTTCGCGTCGAGCGCGCCGAACGGTTCGTCGAGCAGCAAAACTTTTGGTTCGACGGCGAGCGCGCGAGCGAGCGAGACGCGCTGGCGTTGCCCACCGGAAAGCTGCGACGGAAATCTTTTGGCGAGCGGCTCAAGCTGGATGAGCTTCAGCAATTCCTCGACGCGCGAACGGATTTGCTCCTCCGACGGACGCGTCGTTTTCGGTCGCACGCGCAAACCGAACGCAATATTCTCAAACACGGTCATGTGCCGGAACAGCGCGTAATGTTGGAAGGCGAAACCAGCCTTGCGCTCGCTGGCGGGAATCTGGGTCACGTCCTCGCCGTAAAACAAAACCTGCGCCTCGCCGGCATTGTCGGGAAATTCCAGGCCCGCGATGGTGCGGAGCAGCGTGGTCTTGCCGGAGCCGGAAGGGCCGAGCAGCGCGACGAGTTCGCCGGACTCGACCTTGAGGCTGACGTTGTCGAGCGCAGTGAAGCTCCCGAATTTCTTCGTGACATTTTTGACTTCGACACTCATTTGGCAATTAAAGTTTCGTCCTGTTTGGCGTGCTGGTGTTCCACCCACGTTTTTAAAACCAGCGTGATCAGCGCGAGGAACGCCAGCAGCGACGCCACGGCGAACGCGCCGGTGAAATTGTAGTCATCATACAACGCCTCGATGTGCAGCGGAATCGTATTCGTCTGGCCGCGGATGTGGCCGCTGACGACCGACACCGCGCCGAACTCGCCCATCGCGCGCGCGTTGCACAAGATCACGCCGTAGAGCAGCCCCCATTTTATATTCGGCACGGTTACCCGCCAGAAAGTCTGCCAGCCGCTCGCGCCGAGCACGCGCGCAGCCTCTTCCTCGCTGCGGCCCTGCGCCTGCATGAGCGGAATCAGTTCGCGCGCGACGAACGGGAACGTGACGAAGATCGTCGCCAGCACGATGCCCGGCACGGCGAAAATGATTTTGATGTTGTGTTCGTTCAGCCAGTTCGCCAGCCACGGAAATTTTGGGTTGTCCGCGTTCAGGTAAAGCCCCAGCCAGCCCTGCGCGCCGAAAACCAGAACGTAAATCATGCCCGCGATCACCGGCGAAACGGAGAACGGCAGGTCAATCAGCGTGAGCAAAATATTTTTGCCGCGAAAATCAAACTTCGCGATCGCCCAAGCCGCGCAGACGCCGAAGACGCAGTTCAAAGGGACGGAGATCGCCGCCGCGTAAAGTGTCAGCTTGATGGCGCTCCAAGCCATCGGGTCGCGGATGGTTTGGAAATAAAATCCGATTCCCTTGGCGAACGCCTGCGTGAACACCGAGACGAGCGGGATGAACAGGAACAAGCTCAAAAACACCAGCGCAGTGCCGATGAGCAGCGCACGCACCAGCGGCGGCTCGTTCGTCGTGCGGCGATGCGCGACGTGGCGGGGCGCGTGAAATGTTGTGGCGGCAGGCGTCATGCGATTGTGGGAAACATCGAACAACCAACATCCAACATCCAACATCCAATAAATGTCCGCACGGAAACCATTGGTTGTTCGATGTTCGATGTTCGATGTTGGATGTTTTTCATTTCTTCAGGCGAGGTTGTTCGTGTTGTAGCGGTTCGTCCACCATTGCAGCACGTTGATAGTGAGCAGCAGCACAAAGGAGAAGACCAGCATCACGACGGCAATGGCGGTGGCCTTCGCGTAGTCAAACATGTCCAGTTCGCCCATGATGACGACGGGCGTGATCTGTGTTTGCATCGGGATGTTGCCGGCGATGAAAATCACCGATCCGTATTCGCCCAGCGCGCGGGCGAACGCCAGCGCAAAACCCGTGAGCAGCGCGGGCATGAGCATCGGGAAAATCACGCGCGAGAAAACCTGCCAGCGGTTGGCACCGAGGCTGGACGCGGCTTCTTCCAGTTCCGCGTCGAGATCTTCCAAAATCGGCTGCACGGTCCGCACGATGAACGGCAGGCCGATGAACGTGAGCGCGACGAAGACGCCGATCTGTGTGTTGGCGACTTTGATGCCGAGCGGTTCGAGCCACTGGCCGAGCCAGCCATTCTTCGAGTAAAGCGTCGCCAGCGTGATGCCCGCAACGGCGGTCGGCAGCGCGAACGGCAAGTCCACGAGCGCATCCACAATTTTTTTGCCGAAAAATTCGTAGCGCACCAAAACCCACGCGACGATCAATCCAAAAAAAGCATTCACCAGCGCGGCCAGGAATGATGCGCCGAACGTCAGGCGATACGACGCCATCGCCGCCGGCATGGTGACGGTGTGCCAGAATTCCGCCCACGTCAGCGAGGTGGTTTTCCAAAAAACCGCCGCGAGCGGGATGAGCACGATGAGGCCAAGATAAAAAACGGTGAAGCCGAGCGTCAGTCTGAAGCCCGGCAGCACGCGGAGTTTTCTCACTTTGGTTCGTTCGTTGGCCACGATGATTAGAATTTCAAGGCTGGTAAATCTGGTCGAAAGTTCCGCCGTCGGCAAAATGAATCTTCTGCAATTTTTGCCAGCCGCCGAATTCATCATCCACGTTGATGAGCTTTACCTGGCTGAAATTGGCGGCGTATTTTTTGGCGACGGCTTCATTGCGCGGACGGTAGAAGTTTTTCGCCGCGATCTCCTGGCCTTCGTCGGAGTAGAGATATTTCAAATACTCGTTCGCCACGTCGGTCGTGTGATGGCGTTTGGCGTTTTTGTCCACGACGGCAACCGGCGGCTCGGCGAGGATGCTCAATGAAGGCGTGACGATCTCAAAATTGTCCGCGCCGAATTCCTTGCGCGCGAGGTGCGCCTCGTTTTCCCACGCGAGCAGCACGTCGCCGATGCCGTTCTTGGCAAACGTCACGGTCGAGCCGCGCGCGCCGGAATCGAGCACGGGAACATTTTTGTAGAGCTGCGCGATGAATTTTTTCGCCGCCGCGTCGTCGTGATTATTTTTTTCCAGAGCATAAGCGTAGGCGGCGAGATAGGCCCAGCGCGCGCCGCCGGAAGTTTTCGGGCTGGCCACCACGACCTTCACGTCTTTTTTCACCACGTCGTCCCAGTCCTTGATGCCTTTCGGATTTCCTTTGTGGACAAGGAACACAATCGTCGAGGTGTAAGGCGTGCTGTTGTCCGGCAGACGTTTCTGCCAGTCGGCGGGCAATAATTTCGCCTGCTGTGAAATGGCGTCAATGTCATACGACAAGGCCAGCGTCACCACGTCGGCGTCCAGGCTCTGGATGACCGCCTGCGCCTGCTTGCCCGAACCGCCGTGCGATTGGGAGACCTTCACGGTGTCACCGGTTTTCGCCTGCCAGTATTTGTTGAACGCGGCGTTGTATTCGGTGTAAAGCTCGCGCGTCGGGTCGTAGGAGACGTTGAGCAGTTTGATTTCCTTCGCGCCGGCGGAAACCGCGAGCGACGAGGCCAGGAGAATTTTTAGAAATGTTTTCATGGGATTATTTTTAATTTTCGTTCAGTTAAAATGTCAGTTGCAGACGTGAGAACAAGACATCTTCAGGCTGCTTGCCCACGCCGGGTGCCGCGCCCTTGTAGCCGTCGAAGATCGTGTGTGAGTAACTCAAGTTGGCGCGGAAGTTTTTGTTGAGATACCAGTTCAAGCCAACTGACCAGGCCTCCGCACCGGACGCGGACTTGGTCGGGTCGGCAAAGACGCCGCCGGCAAAAGCCTTGTTGTCCACGTCAAGCGCGGCATACCGCGCGACCAGTTGCCACGCTCCCCACTGGTTGTTGCGCGGGTCGAACGGATGACGCGGGGTCACGCCGGTGTAGCTCGCGTCTTCACCCGTAAGCAGCCACGAGCCGGAAACTTCCCACGCTGTGTTTTGCAAATCCACCGAGGCGGCGGCTTTCTTGACCTGCTGGTCGGAGATCACATATTCCCCGAGCAACCCGAACGGACCGTAATAATAATATGCCTGCGGCGAAACACGCCACGCCGCACCGTTGGCATTCACGCCGGCGGCGTAGGTGAAAAACCGCTGCTGTCCGTCCGTGGTGAAACCCGGCGTCAAGCCGGTCGCGGCGTTTGTGTTCGGATGATTCGCTTGATAGCTGCCGCCCACGCCGAAACCAAATCCGCGCAGTGCGTTCAAGTCGGAATTTTTCCACGGCTGGAAAAATACGCGTCCCGCAAACGCCTTGTCATCCTGAAACGACTGGTTCGTCGTCGTGCCGCTATAATCTTGCGCGCCGTTGAACAAGCCCAAAGTGTAGCTCGCTGCGCCGTTGAACAAATCGCCCTTGACGGCGATGCCGATGTCGCGGTTCGGCACCAGATCCGTCGCCAGCGAACGTTCGTTGAACGAAGTCACCGGGTCGGATTGCAGATGCTCCAGTCCGACGGGTGACTTGAATTTGCCCGCCTGGAACTGCAATCTCGGACTGTAGCGGTAGCTCAACCAGGCATCCTGAATCTGCACCGTGCTGCCGCCAAAATCCGGTGTCAGGTTGAAATCAAAATCATGGAACACGGTGCCGGAGATAATCGGACGGGCGCGGCGCAGCAGGAAACCGTCGTTGCCGTTGGCCCCGCCGTCTTGAAAAAATGTCCGGCCATCGAACTGAACCACGCCATGCAGTTGAGCTACGAAATTTGAGTCCGCTGAACTGAAGCTGAAACCATTCGCGCCCAGGGAAATTTTCGGCGCAGCCTTCGCAACCGTCGCTGCGGCTTCCTGGTCGTTCTCGCGCTGGCGGGCGAGGATGCGCACCTTTTGGTCAAGGTCCTGAATCGCCGCCGCCTGCTGTGCCGGCCCGCGCTGCTGTTCCAACGCATTGACTTTTTGGACGAGCGCCTCCACCTGCTGTTTCAGCGCCTTGATCTCCGCCGCCTCCGACGAGTTGCCACCGGAAGCGTCCGCCGCCAACACCGGCAGTGTGAATTGCGCCCCGGCCATGGCGGCGGCCACCCACAGTTTCAGTTTCGTTTTAGTTTTCATTTTTTTGCTTACGGTTTTCCGTTTAACTTTTGCGTCTAGATCTCGGCTTTCAGTTCAAATGTTTAATAGCGACTTTATCTGTCGTCATTAAATCTAAATAAAAAGTAGTTAATACGACTCTGTTTTCAAGCTTTGCGACTCTGCTCTGACCTTTACGTTCGCTTTCATCTAAATCACATTAACGACTTAATATGTCGTCATTATGCCCCGTCGGCAGTTTTTGTCAACGGGTAAAATAAAATTATTTTCAGATGCCTTCGCCGCCTATGAATCCAGTGGAAATCTCATGCTTCGCCAGCGGCATGCCTTTGGCCACGTCGGCCAGCGTCGCGCGATCCATCAAGTTCGCCACGAAATTTCGCGCATCGAAAAAAACACGGCGGAAGCGGCAGACCGGTTCCTGCGAGCAGCGTTTATAGCCGGTGACCGAAACACAATCAATGGGTGCAATGATTCCGTCGAAATGCCGCACCACCTCGCCCATCGTGATTTTGGCCGGGTGTTTGGCGAGAATGTAGCCGCCCCGGATTCCCGCCGTGCTGTCCACCCAGCCCTGCGACTTGAGCGCGAGCATGATCTGCTCCAGAAACCGTTTGGGGGCATCATTGCGCCGGGCGAGTTCTCGGATCGGGATCGGCTGGCCGCCGTAGTGGTCAACCAGCGTGAACAGGGCGCGCAGGGCGTAGTCAGTCTTCTTGGAAACTCGCATGGTTAAAAACGATAAACCCGGTTGATGATTAGTCAACCGGGTAATTTCGCCCTCATTTTGAACTAGCTGACAATACGACCACCTTCGTTGAGGAAGATGCCCTTGAAATTCATCTCCAGCGCCTGTGGATTGGTGGCCTTGGCGAGCGCTTCCTTCTCGGTTACCTTCCCGTTTTTCACCAAGTTGAACAGCGACTGGTTGAAGGTGAGCATCCCGTCGTCCCCGCCTGTCTCGATGGCGGCCGTCAATTTGTCCAGCCGGTTTTCCTCGAGCATTTTTCGGATGAGCGGCGAATTGATCATGATCTCCAGCGCGGGGGTCATCTTGCCATCCACCGTCGGCACCATGCGCTGGCAGACGACGGCGCGCAACGTGCCGGCGAGCTGGCGGCGGACCTGTTCGCGTTCGTCCGCCTTGAAGAAATCCAGGATGCGCGTGATGGACTGCGCCGCCGTCGTCGTGTGCAGCGTGGACACCACCAGATGCCCCGTGTCGGCCGCGCTCATCGCCGCGCCGAAGCTGATGTCGTCGCGCATTTCGCCGAGCATGATGATGTCCGGATCCTGCCGCAAAACGTTCTTGAGCGCCTGATGAAAGGAACCGGTGTCGAGGCCGACCTCGCGCTGTTCGATGACGGACTGGTTGTCTTCAAACACAAATTCAATCGGGTCTTCGAGGGTGATGATGTGTCTTTTGAAATTGGCGTTGATGTGCTCGATCATCGCGGCGAGGGTCGTGGACTTGCCCGAACCCGTCGAACCCGCCACCAGCACGATGCCGCGGGGCGTTTCGGCGATGTTTTTGATCTGCTCCAGCAGGCCAAGCTCCTCAAAGCTGGCGACGTGGCTTTTGACGTGGCGCATCGCCAGCGCCCACTGGCCGCGCTGTTGAAACAGGTTCGTGCGGAAGCGGCCCACTTCGGGGACGAAATACGAAAAATCCACCTCGCGGTCATCCTCCAGTTTTTTCTTCAGATGCACCGGCGTCATTTTATCAATGACGTTGTTCATCCATTGTTCCGTCGGCACGGGACATTCGATGGAGATCAATTCGCGGTTGATGCGGAAGATGACCGGCGTGCCGATCTTGATGTGGATGTCCGAAGCGCCGCCGCTCACCGCCGTCTTGAGGATTTTATTGAATAGTTCCATGAGCGAAAACGTAGCCGATTTTCCGGCAAACGCCAGCCGAGAAAGTGCCGGGAAAAGTTTGGCGAAATGGACGGCGCCGGCAGTTCTGGCGGATGAGCTTGCGGACAAAGGAAGATTGAAAATGGAGCCAATGGTCGGGATTGAACCGACGACCTACGGTTTACGAAACCGTTGCTCTACCACTGAGCTACATTGGCTTGAAAGCGGGCCGGCGGCCAAAACTGGGGCGGCCGGACGCTGACCATTTTGGAAAGATGCGCGCGAATGGCAAGCCAATTCACCCACTTCGCCAGGGAATGCACTCAACTTGACACTGCCCCCGTTTGCGAATCTGCCGGAGCGCGGCTGTCAGAGTGCGCCCCCAGGGAATCACTTCACTACGGCGTTGACCTTTTCCTCCACCTTGCCGGCCACATCCGTCACCACCTCACCCGCCTTGTGCGCGCCTGCCTTGACCTTGGCGACCACGTTGGTCGCGATCTCACCGGCTTTTTCAGCGCCCTTTTTGGCGAGGACTTTTCCCTGCTCCACGACATCCTTGGCCGTGTCCTTGGTTTTTTCGAGGACGGCCTTGGCATCCGCCCGGGTCTGCTCCGATTCCGGGCTGGCGGTGCAATGGATGGCCAGCGCGACCACCGCGACCGAGACGAGAGTTGAAACGTAATTTCTGCGGGCAATCATTTTCATAAGCTGGTTGTTTGACGGCGGCGGCGGTTTTTTTGTTCGATTTAACTTCTGGCGGTTTGCCGTGCTTTTTATTTATGAGCATCCTGGACGAGGATGTGCCATTTCGGACGCTGCCAGCTTTGGCGAAACTGCGTGACGTCCGCCGCCACCGCCTTGCCCGCGCGCTCATGGCCGTCGAGGAAGGCGATGAATTCAAACTGCGCGTCCGCCGTGCCGTATTGCTCGTCGAACTGGCGGGCGATTTTGTTTGCCGGCAGCAACGGGCGTCCCAGCAT